>NZ_BAAGGY010000019.1:0-67997 GCF_054658635.1 Agathobaculum sp. TL06 | reverse complement strand
TCGAGGTGATCAATATTCCTTACAAGCGTATACGAAATTTACGCGAGGATAACGATTTGAGTCAGCAGCAGGTCGCAAGCTATCTGCATATTTCACAGCGAACTTATAGTTACTATGAAAACGGCGAATAAAACGGTTGATGATGAAGAAGCAATCAAGATTTTACAAGAAGTTGAGGGGATTGGAACAGAAGCGACAAGAGCAAGCATTATTGAAGCCTTGAAACAAAAAGAATATATCCAAGTGATTAAGAATAAGCTTGTTGTAACTGAAAAAGGAAAATTATTGTGCCAGGCAGTTGAAAGTCAGCACCTTTTAACGAGTGCTGAAATGACGGCTAAATGGGAAACGTATTTAAAAAAAATCGGTAAAAGAGAAGGCAATCAAGAGAACTTTATTACGAATATCAAAAAATTCATTGTTCATTTACTGGAAGCTGTACCTAACGATATAGAAAAACTAAATTTTTCTGATTACCAGGAACAGAAAGAAAAAGAAGCAGAAAAAAGTATTGTAGGAAAATGTCCTAAGTGTGGCAACAATATTGTATTAAAAAAATCGTTTTATGGTTGTTCAAATTATCCTGAATGTAAGTTTACTTTAGCTGAACATTTTAGAAAGAAAAAACTCACCAAAACAAATGTAAAAGAATTACTAGAGGGAAAAGAAACCCTGGTAAAAGGAATCAAAACGAAAGATAGAAAGTCCTACAATGCCGTTGTAAAAATCGGAGAAAAGGGATATATTGATTTTATCTCTTTTTCAAAATAAGCATAAAAGCCCTTTAAAGAGGGCTTTTATATATTAATCACAAATCACTTATCACAAATCACAAGTGATTAATCACAAATCACTTGTGATTTGTGATTCCTAATGATACAATATTACTATACAAAAAAAGAATGGGGCGTAGTTATGGAGAAGGAAGAACTCAAAATACTTGAAGAATTAAGACGTATTTTAAACAGTAAAAATGAAGCGATTGTTATCTTAAACAATTATTTTAAAGGTGGTGTTGGAAAGTCAAAATTATCGACTATGTTTGCTTACTTGACAGACAAATTTAATTTAAAAGTTTTAATGATCGATAAGGACTTACAAGCAACATTGACAAAAGACTTAGCAAAAACATTTAAGGTAGAATTGCCACGTGTTAATTTTTATGAAGGACTGAAAAATGGAAACTTGGCTTCTTCTATTGTTCATTTGACTGATAATTTAGACTTGATCCCTGGCACGTTTGATTTGATGTTACTGCCAAAATTAACTCGCTCATGGACTTTTGAAAATGAAAGTAGATTGCTTGCTACTCTTTTAGCACCTTTAAAAAGTGACTATGATCTCATTATTATTGATACTGTACCAACGCCAAGCGTTTATACAAATAATGCAATCGTGGCAAGTGATTACGTCATGATCCCTTTACAAGCAGAAGAAGAAAGTACAAACAACATTCAAAACTATATTTCCTATTTGATTGATTTACAAGAACAGTTTAACCCTGGACTAGATATGATCGGTTTTGTTCCTTATTTAGTTGATACGGACAGCACAACGATAAAATCAAACCTGGAAGAACTGTACAAGCAACATAAAGAAGATAACTTGGTTTTCCAAAATATTATCAAGCGAAGTAATAAAGTAAGTACCTGGTCTAAAAACGGCATTACAGAACACAAAGGCTATGACAAAAAAGTTTTATCTATGTATGAGAACGTATTTTTTGAAATGCTTGAGCGAATCATTCAATTAGAAAACGAAAAAGAATAGAATCACAAATCACAAGTGATTAATCACAAATCACTTGTGATTTGTGATTGTTGATGATAAAATAAGAGTAAGAAGAAATAGAAAGAAGTGAGTGGTTGTGGGAAATTTAGGCGCACAAAAAGCAAAACGAAATGATACACCAATCAGTGCAAAAAAAGATATTATGGGGGATAAGACGGTTCGTGTTCGTGCTGACTTGCACCATATTATAAAAATCGAAACAGCAAAGAATGGCGGAAACGTAAAAGAAGTTATGGATAAAGCCTTAGAAGAATATATTCGGAAATATTTACCTGACAAACTTTAAAAGGAGTGAAAATGAAATGGCAGTTACTTATGAAAAAACATTTGAAATAGAGATCATTAACGAATTATCGGCAAGCGTTTATAATCGAGTATTAAACTATGTTTTGAATCATGAATTAAATAAAAATGACTCTCAATTATTGGAAGTCAATTTATTAAACCAATTAAAGCTTGCAAAACGTGTAAATCTTTTTGATTATTCTTTAGAAGAATTACAAGCCGTTCATGAGTATTGGCGGTCAATGAATCGCTATTCAAAACAAGTTTTGAATAAAGAGAAAGTGGCTTAATATGGCAAATATAGTCAATTTTACTGACAAACAATTTGAAAATCGCTTAAATGATAATTTAGAAGAATTGGTTCAAGGAAAAAAAGCGGTTGAATCGCCAACCGCTTTTTTACTTGGTGGGCAACCAGGGTCAGGGAAAACGAGTTTGCGAAGAAGATGATTGAGCAGGCAGGAACAAAGTGATAAATTCAAATTGTGAGGGAAAATATAGATGAATCAAGGAAGAATTATTGTGATTACAGGCTCACCGGGGACAGGAAAAACAACAACTGCGTCAATTGTCGCAAAGGAATCAGATATGGATAAATCAGTGCATATGCACACCGATGACTTTTTTCATTACTTAAGCAAAGGCGCAATACCACCACATTTGCCAGAATCCAACAAGCAAAATCTGGTTGTCATTGAAGCCTTTTTAGAGGCTGCAAAGCGATATGCTCGTGGCGGATATGATGTAATTGTAGATGGGATTGTCGGGCCATGGTTTTTGGAGCCATGGAAAGCTCTTGCCCAAGAAGATTACGAGGTACACTATATTGTATTAAGAGCGAGTAAAAAAGAAACTATGAAGCGAGCTGTGGAACGCTCAAAATTAGATAGAAAAACAAATATTGAATTAGTGGAAACAATGTGGGAGCAATTTTCCGGTTTGGGAGTATATGAATCAAATGTCATAGACACAACTACATTCACAATTAAAGATACGGTTTCCGCAATAAAAGAAAGAGTTGCATGTGGGACGTCTTTACTATCTTAGACATTCCCATTTGTCAGGAAGATAGCAAAGCCAGCCGAGCCAGTCAACGGTCAAGATGAACGGCGCATTTCATGCGCCGCCGTTGACAGTCACGCCCGTCTTTGCTAAAAAGTAATCAAGGCGGGAAAGCCCTAAAATGGCTTCCCGCCCATTTCAATTTTTAGAAAAGAAACGCTCCAAAATCAGAAAGAGAGCGGCCAAGCACTTTGAGGGATTGGCCGCCTTGTCCACCCATTCAGCGGGACAGCGGGCGGAGGTCAAGGCCGGGTGTAAACCCGTTCATTTCAGCCTTGACGGTTGCCCGCTGTCCTGCTACTTTTCCGGGAGTGTGGCCACAACTTCGGGACACTTTGTCCACAAGTCGGAGCGTAGGACGAGGGACGGGGGCTTTCATATACCTGCCGCCGTTCTCTGAAAACAGCCCGATTTTTCGCTCATTCCCATTCGCAAAAATTCAGCCTGTTTTCCTGCCGGAGCAAACAGGGCGCATGAAGCACCGCACCCCGTTTTCCACGCCAGCCACGCCAGCAGGTATAACACACTACACTTTGCTTCGCAAAGTCGTGTGCCAAATGGGGGCTTTGCCCCCTTTGGAAACCCCCACAAGAAAAGGCGGTACGCTACCCCTCCACGGGGCGCATACCGCCTTTTCTTGTTATCCAGCCCTCCGGCTGTATCGGTTGAGCAAAAGTCAGCATGGGATTGGTGTGGTATCTTTAATTATGTGAAACTCCGACCTCCCATTTGCTGACCGCCTTGTCGGATACCAGCAGCCGCTCGGCAAGCTGCTTCTGTGTCAGCCCCAGCGCCTTGCGCCGCGCCGCAATCAGCGCGCCCGTTGCCTTTGCGTCCATACGTTCCCCTCCCTTTTGTGCTTCCAGCATAGCAGAAAGTCTGCCCCGCAGCAACCGAGATACGGAAGAAGGGCGCTCTACCAGCGGTAGAATGCCCCTCCAAAGTGCGTCAATCCACGCAGATGCGCTTGAACATGCGGTAATGCAGGCCGTTTTCGTCCCGATATTCGCCGCGCTGCTCGAAGGCAAATTTGCGGTAGAAGCCCTGCGCGCGGGCGTTGCGCTCGGCCGCATGCGCGCATAAGTACGCCTTGCCGAGCGCGCGGTATACGCTGATCGCCTGGCCGAGGATCTGCCCGCTCAGGCCGCGGCCGCGGTAGCGTTCGTCGATGCAGAAGCCGCCGACCAGCCCCACGTCCGGCTCGTCGTCATACCAGGTCTTGAGGTAGACCAGCGCGGCCTCCTCGCCGCTCTCCAGGCAGCCGAAGCAGCACGCGCGCGGGCTGACCCGCTGGGCGCGCGCCACGTCCGCCAGCAGCGCGTCCGGATCGAGGTGCGCGTCCGTGCCGTAGGCGTTCCGGTGCAGCTCGCGCAGGAAAGCGACGATCTTGCCCGCGTCCATCGGGTCGGCGCGGCGGAACCAGAGCTGCGGCGTTTCCGGCACGCCCTTGTTGTCCTTCCAGCCGATGGCGGCAAAGGTGGAAAGGCGCTCCGGCAGGTGGGAGGCGTCGTTCTCGTACACCACCGCGAGCCGGTCCGGCCCATCGAATTCAAATTTCGCCACGCAGGTGTTGTCTCCCCAGCCGATCTCGCCCATCTGCTCGGGCGCGAAGCCGTGCGCGATGGTCAGCGCGCCGCGGATGGCCGAGCCGTGGGTCACAACCGCGATCGTGCCGCCCTCGTGCTGCCGCACCAGCCCGCGCACCCCGTCCAGCATGCGCTGGCCGGCCTGCAGCACGCTTTCGCCGTGCGGCGGGCGCGCGTCCCACGGGCGGGCGCGCCAGACCGCGTATTCCTCCGGCCAGATGCGCGGCAGCTCGGCCCAGGGGAGGTCCTCCCAGTCGCCCATGTCGATCTCGCGCAGCACGGGGCGAAGCTCTACGTTCAGTCCGTGCGGCTGGGCGACCGCCTTGGCGGTCGTGCGCGCGCGGAACAGGTCGGAGGCGTACACCGCGTCCAGCGGCACACTCTCGAAGCGTTTGGCCAGACAGGGGAGCTGCTCGTAGGCGCGCGGGGTGAGCAGGCTGTCATACTGTCCGTGGCAGCGGCGGTAGACGTTGCCCTCGGCCTCCGCGTGGCGGATCAGGTAAACCGTGGTCATGGCTCACACCTCGACCGCGCCGGACAGCTCGCGGACGGATTGCACGTCATGCGCGTCCATCCACGCCTCCAGCTCCTGAAGCGCCTTGACCGGCGCCAGCGGGTCGGCAAACAGCACCGTACCCATTGCGACCGCGTCCGCGCCCGCGAGCAGCATCTCCACGATATCGCGTCCCGTGCGGATGCCGCCCATGCCGAGGATCGGCACGTCCACCGCCCGGCGCACCTGGTACACCATGCGCACCGCGACCGGAAATACCGCCGGTCCGGACAGGCCGCCCATCACGTTGGACAGGATGGGCCTTCTGGTTTCGATGTCAATGCGCATGCCCAGCAGGGTGTTGATGAGCGAAAGCGCGTCCGCGCCCGCGGCCACCGCCGCGCGCGCGATCTCGGTGATGTCGGTCACGTTCGGGCTGAGCTTGACGATCAGCGGCTTTTTCGCCTTGCGCTTCGCGGCGGAGACGACCTCCTCGACCATCGCGGGCTGGGTGCCGAACGCCATGCCGCCGCACTTGACGTTCGGGCAGGAGATATTCATTTCGATCAGGTCCACGTCCGCGTCCGAGATCTTCTCGACCATGCCCTCGTATTCCTCGACCGTGTTGCCGGACACATTGGCGATGATCGCGGTGTCGTACTGCCGCAGGAACGGGATCTGCTCCGCGATGAAGCGGTCGATGCCCGGGTTCTGCAGGCCCACGCAGTTCAAAATGCCCGACGGGGTTTCCGCGATGCGGGGCGCGGGGTTGCCCAGGCGCTCGGTCGGGGTCAGGCCCTTGACGCCGACGCCGCCGAGCGTGGACAGGTCGAAGAATTCGCCGTACTCATGCCCGAAGCCGAATGTGCCGGACGCGGTCGTGAGCGGGTTTTTCAGCTCCACGCCGCAGAAATTGACTCTCAGATCCGCCATTACCACGCGACCTCCTTTGCGTCGAACACCGGCCCGTCCTTGCAGACGTGGCCGTAGCGGGTTTCACCGTTTTCCGCCTTGAGCGCGCACGCGCACACCAGGCACGCGCCGATGCCGCAGCCCATGCGCTCCTCCATCGAGACCTGGCAGGGCAGGCCCGCGTCCTCTGCGAGCGCGGCGATGGCCTTCAGCATGGGCTTGGGGCCGCAGGCGGCCACGCCGGTCGCGTCCGCGAGCAGCTCTTGCAATACGTCGGTCACAAAGCCGTGGCGGGCATAGGAGCCGTCGTCGGTCGTGACAAAGGTTTCGCAGACGGCCTGGAAATCCTCCTCAAGGATGACCGCGCCCTGATTGCGGAAGCCCAGCACCGCGCGCGGCTGCGCGCCCGCGTCCTTTGCGGCTTTCGCGGTCTGCAGCATGGGCGGAACGCCGATGCCGCCGCCGATCAGCACCGGCTTTGCGCCGAGCGCGGCCACGTCGAACCCGTGGCCGAGCGGGCCGAGCACGTCCAGCACGTCGCCGGCCTGCCGCGCGGCGAGCCATTTCGTACCCTCGCCCTTGATCTGGAACACGACGCGCAGCGCATCGCCCTGCCAGCCGCAGATCGAGATCGGGCGGCGCAGCAGGTTGCCCTCGCCGCATGCGATATGCACGAACTGGCCGCACTGCGCCTGCGCGCAGATGGCGGGCGCGTGCATCGTGAGGGCATATAACCCTTCGCCCAGCTGCGTATTGGCCACGACCCGGCAGTTTTCCTGTATTGACATAACATATCCCCCTTCTGGTGGTTTTACGCTTCATGCTCCTATTGTACAGGAAAAACGCGGAAAAGGAAAGACAATGCGGGAACTTTCCCGCGCGGGCCGCGTCTATCCAGATAAAGGAGGGCTGCGGTATGAAAAAGCTGACAGCGATCGCGCTGCTGCTCGGCCTGCTCGCGGGCTGCGGTGCGGGCAGGGAGGCGACCGCCCTGCCGGAGCAGCTGCCGGCGGACTTTGCCGTCCGCTTTGTCAAATGGACGGACGCGGACGCGCCCAACATCTACGACACAGGCGAAAAGCTGCTGCAAAAGGACCTGGTCGATCCGGACGGTCCGCGCACCGCCCAGGCGGCGCTGACCGTTTCGGACGAGATTCTGCAGGCGATCTACGCCAAGGCACGGGACTGCGCGCTCGACCGGCTGACGGAGGAAAAGCTGACCTCGGAAAACCTTACCGTTCTGGGGGACGGGGTGCGGATGACCCCGCTGACCGAATACGAGATCACCCTCACCGCGGACGGGCAGACCTATACGGTCACCGGCGACGCCACCGCGCGCGAATACACCGAACAAAACGGCCGCGCGGCGCAGTTCTGGGAATTTGTGCAGTACATGAACGAGCTGCTGCTGACCAGTCCGGAATACCAGGCCCTGCCCGAACCGCGGGGCGGGTATGCGTGAGGCAGCAAAGCAAAGCGCCGCATTTCCCCTGATGGGAAATGCGGCGCGCGCCGTTTTCATCCGGTCAGGCCGAGCAGGCCGGCAAGGAGGGAGAGCAGCGCCAGTCCGGCGAGGTTGGCGGCGGCGAACACGGCCAGAAAGCGCGGCAGCGAGGCGCCCTCGGCGCGTAAGTACAGCTTGAGCGAGATCAGGCTGGCAAGCGAGGCGATCGGCGTTCCCAGCCCGCCGACGTTCACGCCCGCCAGCAGGGCCTGCCAGTTGCCCGTAAAGCCGGAAAGCAGCACGGCGGCGGGTACGTTGCTGATCACCTGGCTGGCGGCGAGCGAGGTCCAGTAGGAGCTGCGCCCCATCAGCAGTTCGAGCGCGCCGCGCACAGGCTCGATGCGGCCCATGTTGCCCGCGAAGATGAAAAAGCACACGAACGTCGCGAGCAGCGCGTAATCCACCTGGGCGAACAGCCCGCGCGCGAACAGCAGCAGGCACAGCAGGACGACGCCGGTCAGGACGCCGTAATGCAGCACATGCACCACGGACAGCAGGCACAGCACGAACAGCAGGCACAGCAGGGCGAACAGACGCGGCTGCGTGATGGACTCGCGGCGCGGGAAGGCGATTTCGATTGTTTCGCCTGGCGTGGCGAGCGCGGCCGCGGACAGCGCCAGCAGGCTGGCCGCGGCCAGCGGCAGGACGACGGACAGGAACGAGCGGAAGGACAGCGTGTAATACGAGCACAGAAACAGGTTTTGCGGGTTGCCGACCGGCGTCGCCATGCTGCCCAGGTTCGCCGCGAGCGTTTGCAGCACCACCACGCGGACGAGCGCCTCCGGCCGGCTGATGCGGCCGAGCACCAGCACGGTGAACGGGACGAAGGTGAGCAGCGCCACATCGTTGGTAATCAGCATGGAGCAGAAGAACGGCAGCAGCGTCAGCACAAGGTAGAGCAGGCGAAGCTGCTTCCGGCCGGACAGCAGGCGCTGGGCGAGCACCTGGAACAGGCCGCATTGCTGCAGGCCGGCCACCACCGCCATCAGGCAGAACAGCAGGCACAGCACGCGCAGGTCGATATAGCCGGCATAGCCCGCGTCCGGCGGCACGGCCAGCATGGACAGGACCGCGCAGAGCAGCGCGATGGACAGCACCGCCTCCCGCCGCAGGAAGGCGCCAAGACGCGTCGGAAGAGAATGCACAACATTTTCCCTCTTTCTCATTTCTCTGGTACAGGTGCGGAAAGGATGCAAAAAACGGCAGGCATTGCGTGAGCAATGCCTGCCGTTTCCGTCAAGCAGAAAAGCGGCTTACTTGAGCTCGACCTTGGCGCCGGCAGCTTCCAGCTTCTCCTTGATCTCGTTCGCCTCAGCCTCCGGAGCGGCCTCCTTGATGGTCTGCGGAGCGGAATCAACCTTCTCCTTGGCTTCCTTCAGGCCCAGGCCGGTGATCTCGCGAACAACCTTGATTACGTTGATCTTGGAGGAACCAGCCTCAACCAGAACAACGTCGAAATCGGTCTTGGCCTCAGCAGCCGCAGCGCCGTCAGCCGCGCCGCCGCCAACGCCGGCAACAGCAACAGGCGTAGCGGAAACGCCAAATTCTTCTTCCAGAGCCTTTACCAGCTCAGAGAGCTCCATAACCTTGAGCTCTTTTACAGCATCCATAATCTCCTGAACAGTCATGGGATAAACCTCCATTATAAGTGATTTGTCAATGATTTTTTAATTATTCCGCAGCGGGAGCTTCCTCTGCGGCGGCTTCCTCCGCAGCCGGAGCCTTCGCGGCGACCAGCTCGGCCACCTTCATCTCCTCGTTGCCCTCCGCCTTTTTAACAATAGCGTCGCAGGCAATAGCAAGCTGCATAATGGGGAAATTGAAGCTGTACAGAACCTGCGCGATAAGGACTTCCTTGCTCGGCATGTTGGCCAGCTTCTTCACCTCGTCCGCGTCGATTACCTTTCCTTCCAGGTAACCGGCCTTGATGGTGAAGTTCTCGTGGGTCTTGGCGAAGTCGCCCAGGATCTTCGCGGGCGCGATCACGTCCTCGGACGTGGAGATCGCCAGCGCGGAAGTACCGTTCAGGTGCTCGTCCAGCGCGTCGAAGCCCAGCTCCTTGGCGGCAAAGCGGATCAGGGTGTTCTTGATGACCATATACTCAACGCCCGCTTCGCGAAGCTGGCGGCGGAGCTTGGTGTCATCCTCAACGTTGATGCCCTTGTAATCCACCAGGACGCCGGCGGGAGAATTCTTGATCTTTTCCACCAGGGAAGCGACCAGAGCTTTCTTTTCCTCCAGAACCTTTGCATTCGGCATCTTAATTCACCTCCTAAAAAATAAAAGTACCCTTCCGGTGCAAAGACACAGGGAGGGTACACAGAAAACCTCATAAAGAATCCGAAAAAATTCGTTCCGTGTTGACCTCGGCGGGCGGCGGGAAGCGCCATTAAAGCCATGCGGCTGCCAGCTGTCTTTGACCAAGCTCATATATTATATCCGAAAAGCGCGGCGCTGTCAAGGGGATTTGAAATAAAAATCATCCGAAAGTTCGGGCCTGCGCAGCTCGTCCAGATATTCCTCGTACTCCTCGCGGGGGGTGAGGTCCCTGCGCCGGAAATAGCCGCAGGCGTCCTCGTCAAACCGCACGGGGCGGGAAACATCGAAGTCGGCGCACAAGCCGTAATCGGTTTCGTAATAGTCCCCCATATTTTCGTGATAGAGGAACAGCGTTTGATAATACCGGCAGTCTTTACAGCGGAAGTCGTTCTGATTGCGCATAGAATATCCCCTCCTTACTTATAATATACACATAAACTTAATTAAGGTCAAGTAAGGTTAAGTAAGATTAATGCCCTTGTATTATCCTTATTGTATTCTTAGAATAAGTAAGGAAGGAGGCGGGCATATGTCAGAATATCCATTGGTGAACCGCAAACAATTTACATCCACCATGCGGAATGACTTGATGGAAGCGTTTAACCAGCTCCATGAAGAAACCCGCATCCCGAAATCAAAACTTCATGACGAAGCCATCGAGGACCTGCTCAGGAAGTATCATCACGAGTCTCCGGAAAAATAAAAGGCGCTGTGCTAAACTGTATTTAATAAAGCGTGAAAGAAAGTAACATGCAAAAGAATGGAGGGCGCTATTATGGCTGAACCGTACTTGAAATATAGGAAACGTTTTACTTCATCGCTGAAAAATGAGCTGGTTCCTCTTTTTGATGGATTGGCACAGCAAACACGGATTCCCAAATCTCGGCTGCTGGATGAAGCCATCGAGGACCTGCTCAAGAAATACCATTACGAAATCCCCGAAAAATAAAAAGCGCGCCGCACGGCGCGCTTTTTGCATCTCCCCTTGTGCGGAACGCGGTACTGTGCTAAACTGTGCTTAATAAAACCGTTAAGGGGGAATAACATGCAAAAGCAATGGAAACGACTGCTCGGCGCGGCGCTGGCCGCGCTGTGCCTGCTGCCGGCCTCCGCGGGCGCCGCGGGCGGCACGCAGAGCGCCAGCCTGCCGATGGGCGGCACGATGGTCTATCTGGAAATGGGGCCGGGGCGCACCGGAGAGGTCACCCTCGGCAACGGGCGGCTGTTTCAGACGCAGTCCGCGTCCGGCCATGTCAGCGCCAAGGCCGCGGAAAGCGGCAAAATGGTCGCAGTCTCCATCAACGGCGGTTATTTTGACGCATACAGCGGCGGCGCGACCGTGTACGCCACCGTGATCCAGGGCGGCGAGGTCGTCAACGGCGGCGGCGAAAAGCCCACGCTGGCCTTTACCGCAGACGGCAAGCCCCTGATCGACCGCGTCAAGATCGAAACCAAGATCGCGTTCCGCGGCGAAGGCGATTCCACAGTAACGGCCTATTCGGTCAACAGCTATGACGCCAACAACGCCTGGGCGAGCGCGCTCATCACGCCGCACTACGGGCGCGCGCTGAGCGTTGCCCAGGGCGCGCGCATCGTCACCATGAAGGACAGCGTGGTCACGAGTATCCAGACCGGCGGCACGGTGCCGGCGCTGGCCTGGGGTACGACCGCGCTGGTCATCAACCAGAGCGCGTGGAACAATATGGCGACCTATTTCCTCGAACCGCAGGTCGGCAACGCCGCGGTGCGCCAGACGGTCTATACGCCGCAGCACGACAGCGCCGCCGAATGGACGGGGATTGTGAACGGCGTGGGCGCAGGCCCGCTGCTGCTCAAGGACGGCGTGGATGTGTGCGACCAGAACAGCGACTTCACCGACCCCAAGCAGTCGCCGGACTATGCCTCCTCGCGCTCGTTCGCGGCGGTTATGGGCGACGGGCGGCTGGTGCTGGGCAGCGCGACCGGCTCGACCATGCGCAGCATCGCGCAGTACCTCAAGGGGCTGGGCGCGGTGGACGCGATGGCGCTGGACGGCGGCGCGTCCACCTTCCTGAGCGTGGGCGGCTCCACCGTGCATGCGGCGGGCCGCAGCCTGACCAATGTGCTGCATATTGTCGATTATGCCTCCGGCACGCTGCCCAAGGGCGTCCAGCCGCGTGATTTTGATACCCCGTCGGACTGGGCGGCGCAGACGGTCAGCGACGCGGCCGCGGCCGGCATCGTTCCGGAAGCGCTGCAGAACGGCTATCAGAAAAACATCACCCGCAAGGAGTTCTGCCAGGTGATCGAGGCCATGCTCAAGCAGGAAATGACCGATTATGACAGCAGGCTGTACCAGACCGGCATCACCTACAACCAGGCGCGCGAGGCGCTGACCGATACCTGGGACATCAGCGTCATCAACTGCTACCGCTTCGGCATCATTGACGGCGTGGGAAATAACAAATTCAGCCCGAACGAAAGCCTGACGCGCGAGCAGGCGGCCAAAATCCTGATGGGCGCGGCCAAGACGATCGGCCTGTCCGGCAGCGAGGCCAATAATTCGTGGGCGGATGCTTCCCAGATTTCGTCGTGGGCGCACGAGGGCATCAACTATGTCGTCGGCGCGGGGATCATGAACGGCACGGGTGAAAACCGCTTCGAGCCGCAGGGCCTGTTCACCCGCGAGCAGGCGATCGCCACGGTTTACCGCATGCTGTAAGGCTTGCAGGGCAAAAAAACACGCTGGACAACGTCCAGCGTGTTTTTTATCTTTGATGAAGATGCCGCGGGGCTTAGCCCATCATCTTCGCCGCGTTCACCTTGACGCCCGGCCCCATGGTGGAGGCTACGACGCAGGAGCGGATATACTGGCCCTTGGCCGCAGCCGGCTTGGCCTTGATGATCGCGCCCATGAGCGCGTCAAAGTTGTCCTGCAGCTTCTCCGTGCCGAAGGACGCCTTGCCGATCGGGCAGTGGATGATGTTGGTCTTGTCCAGACGGTACTCGATCTTACCGGCCTTGGACTCCTGAACAGCCTTGGCAACGTCCATGGAAACCGTACCCGCCTTCGGGTTCGGCATCAGGCCCTTGGGGCCGAGCACGCGGCCCAGGCGGCCGACAACGCCCATCATGTCCGGCGTGGCGATAACCACGTCAAACTCAAAGAAGTTCTCCTTCTGGATGCGCTCCATCAGGTCCTCCGCGCCTACGATATCGGCGCCGGCGGCCAGCGCCTCATCCGCCTTGGGACCCTTGGCGAAAACGGCAACGCGCACGTTCTTGCCGGTGCCGTGCGGCAGCACGATCGCGCCGCGCACCTGCTGGTCCGCGTGGCGGGAGTCAACGCCCAGCTTGACGTGCAGCTCGATGGTTTCGTCGAACTTGGCCTTTGCGGTCGAAATAACGGTGGAGAGCGCCTCGGACGGATCGTACAGACGGGTACGGTCGATCGTCTTTGCGCTGTCTACATACTTTTTACCTTTATGCACAATAAATCCTCCTTAAGTGGTAATGCGGGAATAGGCTAAACCTAACCCTCCCACTTTGACCGGCGCCTGCAAAAAGCGCGGTCAAAATCCATTCAGCTTATTCTTAAATTATTCCTCGACGGTAATGCCCATCGAGCGCGCGGTACCAGCGATCATGCTCATCGCGGCTTCCAGGGAAGCGGCGTTCAGGTCGGGCATCTTGGTCTCCGCGATCTTCTGGCAGTCCGCCTTGGAAAGCTTGGCGACCTTGGTCTTGTTCGGTACGGCCGAACCGGATTCGATGCCGCAGGCCTTCTTGATGAGGACCGGCGCCGGCGGGGTCTTGGTGATGAAGCTGAACGAACGGTCCGCGTAGACCGTGATGATAACCGGAATAATCATGCCGGCATCGTTCTTGGTGCGCTCGTTGAATTCCTTGGTAAAGGCCATGATGTTAACGCCATGCTGGCCGAGGGCCGGACCGACCGGGGGAGCCGGGGTCGCCTTGCCCGCGGGAATCTGGAGCTTGATATAACCTACTACTTTCTGTGCCATGTCGAAAGGTTCCTCCTTCAAAAAATGTGGTGGCTGGCGAGTATGCGTTCATACTCTCCCACTTGCCGTGAAAACGGAACGTGCGTTCCGGTGGATCACTCCTCGAGTGTTTCCACCTGGTCGAGCTCAAGCTCGACGGGGGTTTCGCGCCCGAACATGGAAACCGTGACGTTTACCCTGTTCTTGTCCGGCTCAAGGGCCGAAACGACGCCGATAAAGCCGGCCAGCGGCCCGTCGATGACGCGCACACTGTCGCCCACTGCGTAGTTGACCTCGATCTCGCGCTTCTCCACGCCCATCGCGGCGATCTCGTCCTCGGTCAGCGGGATCGGCTTGGAGCCGCCGGACTTGTCCTGCCCGACAAAGCCGGTGCAGCCGCGCGTGTTGCGGACCAGGTACCAGGTTTCGTCGGTCATGACCATCTTGACGAGCACATAGCCCGGGAAGAGCTTGCGCTCAACCTCGCGGCTTTTCCCGTCCTTAACCTCGGTGACGGTCTCGGTCGGGATGTTGACCGCGGGGATCAGGTCGTGCAGCTTGCGGTTTTCGACCGCTTTTTCGATCGAAGAGGCTACCTTGTTTTCGTAGCCGGAGTATGTGTGGACCACATACCATTTTGCAGCGTCTGACATAAATGCCTCCTTTTAGGCGGCGAAATGCGTAAGCAGCGTCTGGATGCCGAGATTGAATACGAGGTCAAGGATCCAGATAAAGATACCGATGACGATAACGCAGGCGATAACGACAAGCGTATTGTTCACTGTCTGCTGGCGGGTGGGCCAGACGATTTTGCGGCACTCGCTTTTCAGTTCGCGGAACCACTTGCCAATCCGTGCAAAGAGACCGGGCTTCTTAACCTTGGTTTCTTCAGCCATGAAGCTACTTCCTTTCTCTTACTTCGTCTCGCGGTGCAGCGTGTGCTTCCGGCAGAAACGGCAGTACTTGTTCATTTCCAGACGGTCCGGATCGTTCTTCTTGTTCTTGTTCGTGTCATAGTTCCTTTGCTTGCACTCCGTGCAGGCGAGCGTAATCTTAACGCGCATAAATAACGGCACCTCCTTTTAATATTTCGCCCCATCCCATACCCCTGCGGCATGGGCGCGGGACTGTTTGCCTCCCTTTGCCAGTGTTCCGGCGCCGTTTTTCGAGACACGCGAAAAATGGGCGCAAAAAAAGAACCTGCATAGGTTCTTTCAGTATAGCATGGGGGTGGTGGCCGGTCAAGGGTTTTTTGCGAAAAAGTGCTGAAATTTTTATGTTTTTATGATATACTGAGTTTAACCACAAGATATAGGAGTATACATATGCGTATTTTGGGCATCGATTACGGGGACGCGCGCACCGGCCTTTCGGTTTCCGACCCATCGGGCTTTCTGGCCGGCTCGCCGAGCGTCATCCACGAATGGAATTATGAAAGGCTGGTGGACCGGCTGGCGGCCTTTGCCGCGGAAAACAGGATCGAGGAGATCGTACTGGGCTGGCCGAAAAACATGGACGGCACGGCGGGGCCGCGCGCGGAAAAGTGCGAGGCGCTGGCGCGCACGCTGGAGGAGCGCACCGGCCTGCCGGTGACGCTCTGGGACGAGCGGCGCACCACGGTCGCCGCGCACGATATCCTGCACCAGAGCGGCAAAAAGAGCAAAAAGCACCGCGAGAGCGTGGACGCGGTCGCCGCGTCGCTGATCCTGCAGGGCTATCTGGATTTCAGACGCCGGCAGCAGCAGGCCGGCGGCAGGCGGGAGGAATAAAAAGAGGAGGGTGGCCCGACGGGCCGCCCTCTTTTTCCCGCGGCAGGCCGCGGGGCGCTTTTATTTATACGGGTTATCCGCCTTGAGGTAGCAGCACTTTTTGTACTTTTTGCCGCTGCCGCACGGACACGGGTCGTTCGGGCCGATCTTTTTGCCCACGCGCTTGGGTTCGGGCTTGGCCGTGCCGTCGGACGCGCCGGCGGCGCTCGTCTCCTTAGCGACCTGCTCGCGCTTGGGCTCCTCGCGGGTGCGCACCTGCGCCAGGAAGATCATGCGCACGGTGTCCTCGCGGATAGCGTCGATCATCGCGTCGAACATGTCGAAGCCCTCGCGCTTGTACTCGACCACCGGATCGTGCTGGCCGTAGGCGCGCAGGCCGATGCCGTTGCGCAGCTCGGTCATCGCGTCGATATGGTCCATCCACTTGGTATCCACGTTTTTCAACAGCACCACGCGCTCCAGCTCGCGCATGATCGGCGGCGTGAGCGCCTGCTCCTTTGCCTCGTAAACGCGGTGCGCCTGGTCCGCCAGCACGTTGGTGAGCTGGTCCGCGGTCAGGTCGTCGCATTCCTCGGGCGTGAACGTGCAGTCCTCCGGCCGCAGGAATACGCCGAGGAACGGGCGCCGTGCCTGCTCGACCATCGCAGGCTCGATGACGGTATGCTCGCCGACCGCCGCGTGTACCGCGCGGGCGATGGTGTCGTCGATCATTTTGACAATGCTGTCCTTGACATCCTTGCCCTCAAGCACCTGCAGGCGCTGGCTGTAGATGGTCTGGCGCTGGGTGTTGAGCACGTCGTCGTACTCCAGCACATGCTTACGGGTGGCAAAGTTGCGGGATTCGATCTTTTTCTGCGCGTTTTCGATCGCGCCGGACAGGATCTTCTGGTCGATCGGCTCGTCCTCCTCGATGCCGAGGGAATCCATCATATTCTGGATCTTTTCCGAACCGAACAGGCGCATCAGGTCGTCTTCAAGCGAGATATAGAACGAGGATTCGCCCGGGTCGCCCTGACGGCCGGCACGGCCGCGGAGCTGGTTGTCGATGCGGCGGGATTCGTGCCGCTCGGTACCCAGGATATACAGGCCGCCCGCCGCGCGCACCTTTTCCGCGTCCGCGTCGGTTTCCTGCTTGTATTTCCGGTACAGCTCTTCAAACTTCGCGCGGATGGCGAGCACCTCGGGGTCGTCGGTTTCCGCGTGGCCGTTGGCCTCGTAGAGCAGCTCGGGGGTGTAATCGCCCTTCTTCAGCTCGTCGAGCGCCATGGTTTCGGCGTTGCCGCCGAGCATGATGTCCGTGCCGCGGCCGGCCATGTTGGTTGCAATCGTGACCGCGCCCGGCTTGCCCGCCTGCGCGACGATATCCGCCTCGCGCTCGTGGTACTTGGCGTTCAGGACGGTGTGCTTGATGCCCTTGGCCTTGAGGATTTTGGACAGCTCCTCGGATTTCTCGATGGACACCGTGCCGACCAGGATGGGCTGTCCCTTGGCGTGGCATTCCTCGATGCGCGCGATGGTGGCTTTGATCTTGCCGCGCTCGTTCTTGTACACCGCGTCCGGATTGTCCTTACGGGCGACCGGCTTGTTGGTGGGGATCTCGATGACGTCCAGCTTGTAGATGTGGCGGAACTCCTCCTCCTCGGTCAGCGCAGTGCCGGTCATGCCGGACAGCTTGCCGTACAGGCGGAAATAGTTCTGGAAGGTGATGGTGGCGAGCGTCTTGCTCTCGTGCTGGACCTTGACGCCCTCCTTGGCTTCGATCGCCTGGTGCAGGCCCTCGTTATAGCGGCGGCCGAACATCAGGCGGCCGGTGAACTCGTCGACAATGATGATCTGCCCGTCGCGCACGACATAGTCCACATCGCGCTGCATGACGCCGCGCGCCTTGATGGCCTGGTTGACGTGGTGCTGCAGCGTGGTGTTCTCCGGATCGGACAGATTGGCCACCTGGAAATACGCCTCCGCCTTGGCCTGGCCGTGCGGGGTCAGGGTTGCGGTGCGGGCCTTTTCGTCCACGATATAATCCGCGTCGATATCGTCCTGCTCCTCCTTGGCGTCAACTTCCTTGACGCGAAGCTGCTTGAGGCCGGCCGCGAAGCGGTCCGCGAGCTGGTACAGCGCGGAGGACTGCTCGCCCTGGCCGGAAATAATCAGCGGGGTGCGCGCCTCGTCGATCAGGATGGAGTCCACCTCGTCCACGATGGCGAACGCGTGGCCGCGCTGCACCATGGACTGCTTGTAGATCGCCATATTGTCGCGCAGATAGTCGAAGCCGAACTCGTTGTTCGTGCCGTAGGTGATATCCGCCTCGTACATGGCGCGGCGTCGGGCCGGCTCGACCTCATGGATCACCAGGCCCACGGTCAGGCCGAGGAAGCGGTAAACCTTGCCCATCCACTCGCTGTCGCGCTTGGCGAGGTAGTCGTTGACCGTGACGATATGCACGCCCTTGCCGGCGATCGCGTTGAGGTAGGCGGGCAGGGTGGCGACCAGCGTCTTGCCTTCGCCGGTCTTCATCTCCGCGATGCGGCCCTGGTGCAGCACGATGCCGCCGATGATCTGCACGCGGTAGTGCCGCATGCCCAGCACGCGCCACGCCGCCTCGCGGCAGGTGGCGAACGCCTCGGGCAGGAGCTGGTCGAGCGTTTCGCCGTTCTGGTAGCGGGTCCTGAACTCGTCGGTCTTGGCGCGCAGCTCGGCGTCGGACAGCTTTTTATACTGCTCCTCCAGCGCGTCGACCCTGTCCGCGATGGGATTGATCTTTTTCAGCTCATGACTCGAATGGGAGCCAAAGAGTTTGGTCAAAAAATTTGCCATCTGTTTGATTCAGCCTTTCAGGAGGGAATACGCGTCCCTTTTTCATCATATCAGACCTATTATACCACATAAATACGCGGATACAAACAAATTTTTTGTGAACAGGGGACGGGGCTTACCGCGCGATCAGGTACACGGTATATGCGATGTAGCACAGCGCCATCAACGCGCCGGGGAAACGGCCGAGCCGGCCCCTGCACGCGGGCAGGTAAAAAACGATGGTGATGCCGATCAGGACAAGGCAGTCCACGATCGAGGTGGACAGCACCGGAATCGGCGTAATCACGGACGAAACGCCGAGGATGAGCAGGATGTTGAAAATGTTGGAGCCGATCACGTTGCCCATGGCGATTTCATTCTGTCCCTTGCGCGCGGCGACCAGCGAGGTCACCAGCTCGGGCAGCGACGTGCCGATGGCCACGATGGTCAGGCCGATCAGCGTTTCCGACAGGCCGAACATGCGCGCGACGCCGGTCGCGCCGCTTACCGCGAGCTGCCCGCCCAGAATGATGCACGCAAGGCCGAGCAGGATATTCACGCCGATCATCAGCGGCGGCATGGCGATCTCCTCAGCCGCGTCGTCGAGCGGGTTGCGGCCCGTCAGCGCGGCGCGGATCTGCAGGAACAGCGTCAGCGCGAACACGGCGAGCAGCACCACGCCTTCGAGCCGCGAGAGGGTCAGGTCGGGCGCGATCATCGCGCAGAGCATGGCCGCCGCCAGCAGGGACAGCGGCCAGTCGCGCCGCAGCAGCGTGCGGTCCATCACCAGCGGGCAGATCAGCGCGGAAAGGCCGGCCACGACCAGCAGGTTGAAAATGTTGGAGCCCAGGACGTTGCCGACCGCGATCTCATTGGCGCCCTGCAGCGCGGCGGTCACGCTGACCGCCAGCTCGGGCGCGGAGGTGCCGAAGGCCACGATGGTCAGGCCGACGAGCAGCGGCGACACCCCCAGCCGCCGCGCCAGCGCGGACGCGCCCGCGACAAATTTGTCCGCGCCCCATACGAGCAGCGCGAAGCCGAGAACAAGCATGATGAATGACTGCATAAAAAACACCCCTAAGAAAAAATAACATATCTGTGCGCAAAAAAAGAGACTTTTATTGCGCCCCAGGCAATAAAAGTCTCGCTGCTTCCGGAACGGCACGGGCTGCCGAAACAGCCGGGTATGGCGATGCCGACCACGCGTCGGACAGGCGCGTGAGCTACTCCCTTTTACTCATACAGACCTAAATATAGAGACTGGCGCCGCATTTGTCAAGCAAAACTGGAAAAAATCTTTACATTTGCGGGATGGGCCGTTATACTATAAGGTACTGAAAAATTCATGAAGGAGCATTTTGCATGCTGCAATTCGAGGAATACAAGGTCAAGCTGAACAACCTGAAGCCCGAGCTGGAGGAACTGTACCGCTCGCTGGGCATGGAGCAGGCAAAGCGCGAGGTGGAGGAGCTGGAAATCAAGTCCGCCCAGCCCGGCTTTTGGGACAATCCGGAGGAGAGCCAGAAGATCGTCTCCCGCATGGGCGCGCTCAAGGGCAAGATCGAAGCCTATGAGCGCATGAGCAGCCTGTGCGACGACCTGCTGACCATCTGCGAAATGGCCATTGAGGAAAACGACGAGTCCATGCTCGAAGAGCTGGAAAGCGGCTATCAGGAGCTGGAGGAAGGCGTGGCCGAGCAGAAGCTGTCCACCCTGCTTACCGGCGAATACGATAAAAACAACGCGCTGGTGTCCTTCCACGCGGGCGCGGGCGGCACCGAGGCCCAGGACTGGTGCGAGATGCTGTACCGCATGTATACCCGCTGGGCCGAGCGCCACGGCTATACCTATAAGATCATGGACTATCAGGATGGGGACGAGGCCGGCCTGAAAAGCGCGGACATCCTGATCGAGGGTGAAAACGCCTACGGCTTCCTCAAGGGCGAATCCGGCGTACACCGCCTGGTGCGCATTTCGCCGTTCGACGCCTCCGGCCGCCGCCATACCTCGTTCTCCGCGGTCGAGGTCATACCGGATATTCCGGATGATTCGGCGGATTTCGAGATCAAGCCCGAGGACTACGAGATGCAGGTGTTCCGGTCGAGCGGCGCGGGCGGCCAGCACATCAACAAGACCTCCTCCGCCGTGCGCCTGATCCATAAGGCGACCGGCATCGTGGTTTCCTGCCAGACCGAACGCAGCCAGTTCCAGAACAAGGACAACTGCCTGCGCATGCTGCGCTCCAAGCTGGTCGAGATCAAGGAACGCGAGCACCTGGAAAAGATTTCGGATATCAAGGGCGACCAGAAAAAGATCGAATGGGGCAGCCAGATCCGCTCCTACGTCTTTATGCCCTACACGCTCGCCAAGGATACGCGCACGGGCTTTGAAAACGCCAACATTGGCGCCGTGATGGACGGCGAGATCGACGGGTTCATCAACGCCTACCTGTCCGCGCTGGCGACCGGAAACTGGGCCGGCAAATAACCGCGGAAACAAATCAAAGGGAGGAAGCCTCAGGCTTCCTCCCTTTTGCTGTCGGCCGCGGCGCGCAGCAGGCCGAAAATTTCGCGGTACGCTTGCGCGAACACGCTGTTTTTCCGCCAGAGGAAGGTAAAATCGTGCAGGACCGGAAAACCGGACAGCGCGATCTCACGCAGCGCGCCGCTTTCCAGCTCGGCACGGACGGTTGGTTCATACAGGAACGCGACGCCCTGCCCCATGCGGACGAGCGCTTTGATGGCGTTCAGACTGCCGATCTCGGTGACCGCGCGGAAGTCCCGCACGGTCAGGTTATGCTCCCGCAGGCGGCGCTCCAGGATCTCCCGCGTGCCGGAGCCGGGCTCGCGGGTGAGCAGGCGCTCACCGAGCAGGTCCTCCAGGGTATGCACCGGCTGCCGGAAGCGGTAGTCGGGCGCGCAGACCGCTACATAGCGTTCGGTCAGATAGGGCAGGCTGTCGTATTCGCTTTTCTCAAAAAAGCCCTCCACAATCGCAAAATCAATGTCGCCCCGATCAAGCTCGCGCAGCAGCTCGGCGGTGTTGGCGACGATCATGCGGAGCCTGACGTCCGGCTCCGCGGCCAGCAGGCGCGCGAGCGGGGCGGGCATGATGTATTCCCCGATGGTGAGCGTCGCGCCGAACACCAGCCGCCGCCCGCCGCCGGACAGGCTGCCCAGCGCGTCGCGCAGGTGCTGTGCGTCGTGGCGCATGGTGGTCGCGGTGCGCAGGAACAGCCGCCCCGCGTCGGTGAGGGCCAGCTTTTTCCCCTCAAAGGAAAAAAAGCGGGCGCCGTACTGCGCTTCCAGCGCCCGAATGTGCTGCGAGACTGCAGGCTGCGTGATATGCAGCGCGTCCGCGGCGCGCGTAAAGCTCATGCAGCGGCAGACCGCCAGAAAGGTATCCACACGAAAATCCAGCATAGGGATCAACTCCTGCCCTTATCATAACATAAAATTATGATAAAATAAAGAATGATAATTTTACATAATAAAAGCGGCGGCGTATACTATTTCCAGACAAAAATGGGAAACAATGTGGAGAGAGAGGTAACGCAAAGATGGAATTTTTCAAAAAGAACGGTCTGGGCCTGCTGCTGTGCCTGGCCATCGCGGCGCCGGCATGGCTGCTGGGACAGGCGGCGCCGGTCGTGGGCGGGCCGGTGTTCGCTATCTTAATCGGTATGACGCTTACGCTTTTCTGGAACGATAAGGGCAGGGTGCAGGCGGGGATCGCCTTCACCTCCAAAAAAATCCTGCAATACGCGGTCATCCTGCTGGGGTTCGGGCTGAACCTGTCCGAAATCGCCAAGGTGGGCGCGCAGTCGCTGCCGATCATCGTGTCCACGATCACGACCTCGCTGGCCGTGTCGTTCCTGCTGTGCAGGCTGCTGAAGATGAAAGCCAACATTTCCACCCTGGTCGGCGTCGGCTCCTCGATCTGCGGCGGCTCGGCCATCGCGGCGGCCGCGCCCGTCATCGGCGCGGACGATGAGGAGATCGCGCAGGCGATATCGGTTATCTTTTTGTTCAACGTGATCGCCGCGCTGACCTTTCCGACGCTGGGCGGCGCACTCGGCCTGTCGAACGATGGATTTGGGCTGTTCGCGGGTACGGCGGTCAACGATACCTCGTCCGTCACGGCGGCCGCGGCAGCATGGGACGGAATCCATGGCAGCAATACGCTGGACACCGCAACCATCGTCAAGCTGACGCGCACGCTCGCCATCATCCCGATCACGCTGGCGCTTGCCGTCTGGCGCGCGGCAAAGGCCAGACAGTCGCGCGGCGTCACGAGCGGCACGTTTTCACTTAAAAAGGTTTTTCCGTTTTTCATCCTGTTCTTTGTGCTGGCGTCGGTCGTGACGACGGCCTGCACGGCGGCGGGCGTACCCGCGGCGGCGTTTTCACCCTTCAAGGCGCTGTCCAAATTCTTTATCGTCATGGCGATGGCTGCGATCGGCCTGAATACCAACATCGTCAAGCTGGTCCGGACGGGCGGCAAGCCGATTCTGATGGGGCTGTGCTGCTGGGTCGGCATCGCGTGCGTCAGTCTGGCCATGCAGCGCGTGCTGGGCATCTGGTAACGGCGGGAAACGCACATAAAAAAGGTCCCTCCGGCGCAAACTGTCGCCGGAGGGCTTTTTTATGAAAAACAATACCAGGTATGCCGTAACGGGCGCGCTGGCGGGCGCGGCCAACGGCTTTTTCGGCGCGGGCGGCGGGCTGTTTCTGGTGCCGCTGCTGGTAAGCTGGTGCGGCATGGAGCAGCGCCGCGCGTTCGCGACCTCGGTCGCGGTCATCCTGCCGCTCAGCGCGGTATCGGCGGCGATCTACTGGATGAAGGGCGGGCTGGACGTGGCGGCGGCGTGGCCCTATCTGCTGGGCGGCGCGGCGGGCGGCGTGATCGCGGGCCGTATTTTCCAGAAAATGAGCATGGTCTGGCTGCGGCGGGTGTTCGGACTGCTGATTCTGTATGGCGGCGTAAGGGCGGTGCTGCTGCTGTGATGACGATGATCGCGGTGGCGGCCGGCCTGCTGACCGGCATCCTGTCCGGCTTCGGCATCGGCGGCGGCTCGCTCCTGCTGCTGTATCTGACGCTGTTTGCAGGCGTCGACCAATACCAGGCGGGCGGGATCAACCTGCTGTACTTTATCGCCTGCGCCCCCGCCGCGCTGTATTCGCATATCAAAAACGGGCTGGTGCAGAAGAACGCGGTCAAGTGGTGCGTGGCCGCGGGCGTGCTGACCTCGGTTGCGGCGGCGCTTGCGGCCGCGCGCATGGATACCGGCTGGCTGCGCCGTGCGTTCGGCGTGTTTCTGCTGTATATCGGCGCGAAAGAGCTGTTTACAAAGCGGAAACAATCGGGAACGGAGGGAAAATAATCCCCGTCTAACAGGATATCCAACAAAGGGAAAGGGGTGTCCTGACATGAAAAGACGAGGATTTTCTCTGCTGTCTGCGCTGGCCCTGCTGCTGGCGCTGACGGCCTGCGGCGCGTCGGGCGGCGCGGACGCTTCCGGCAGCACGGCAGCGGCGGAGGACAACAGCGCCGGCTGGACGGAGAGCGCGGCCGCGCCGTCGGAGGGCGGCGGGACGGTTGATTTTGCCGCGGTGCGGCAAAACGCAAAGTTCATCCTGTCCGCGGACCTGACGCTGGAGACGCAGGCGTTCGACCAGGCCGGCGCGGATATCGAAGCGCTGGCAGCCGGCGCGGGCGGCTATATCGAGGCGAGCAGCGTGTCGGGCGAGCTGGGCGGCCGGTACGCCAGCTATACGCTGCGCGTGCCGCAGGAGAAATTCGAGGTGTGCTTCACCCAGCTCGGCGAAACCTGCCATGTGGTGTCGTCGAGCCGCTGGAGCGAGAATGTGACCGAGCAGTACACCGATCTCGAAACGCGCCTGGCCACGCTGCAGACCAAGCATGAGCGGCTGGTGGCGCTGCTCGGCCAGGCCGCCCAGATGGAAGACATCATTTCGCTGGAAAACGCCCTGGCGGATTGCGAATATGAGATCGACAGCCTGAGCGGCGAAAAGCGCCGTTACGATAACCTGGTCGATTTCGCAACCATCACGGTATCGCTGCGCGAGGTGCAGGCGCTGACCGCGGTTTCCGGCGGCACGGGCTTTGGCGCGCAGCTCATGCAGGCGGCGCAGAGCGGCTGGCGCGGGTTGGCCGGTTTTGTGCGCGGCGCGGTGCTGTGGGCGGTCGCGGCCTGGCCGCTGCTGCTCGCGGCTGGCGTGGGCGGCGGCGCGGCGCTCCGGTTCCGACGGCGCAGGAAAAAAGGCGCCCCGCCGGACGAGCCGAAGCCGTAAAAGGGTAAAAAACAAGGGACAAACGCTGGTCTGTCCCTTGTTTCCTGTTTGCAGAGCGTTACTTGGCGTAATCGACCGCGCGGGTCTCGCGCACCATGTTGACCTTGATCTGGCCGGGATAATCCAGCTCATCCTCGATCTTTTTGGCCACGTCGCGGGCGAGCAGCACCATCGCGTCGTCCGAAATCTTATCCGGATTGACGATAATGCGGATCTCGCGGCCCGCCTGGATGGCGTACGAGCTGGAAACGCCGGGCGTTTCGTTGGCGATGCCTTCCAGCTTTTCCAGGCGCTTGATATAGTTTTCCAGGTTCTCGCGGCGCGCGCCCGGGCGCGCTGCGGAGATCGCGTCCGCCGCCTGCACCAGGCAGGCGATGGTGGTCTTGGCCTCCACGTCGCCGTGGTGCGCCTCGATCGCGTGGACGATGCCGGACGCCTCCTTGTATTTGCGGGCCAGGTCGACGCCGATCTGCACATGGCTGCCCTCAACCTCGTGGTCGATCGCCTTGCCGATGTCATGCAGCAGGCCGGCGCGGCGCGCGGGTACGGGGTCGATGCCCAGCTCGCTGGCCATCATGCCGGCGATGTGCGCGACCTCAATCGAATGCTGCAGCACGTTCTGCCCGTAGCTGGTGCGGTAGCGCAGGCGGCCGAGCGTTTTGACCAGCTCGGGATGGATGCCGTGGATACCGGTTTCAAAGGTGGCGCGTTCGCCCTCGGATTTGATAATCTGCTCCACCTCGCGGCGGGATTTTTCCACCATTTCCTCGATGCGGGCAGGGTGGATGCGCCCGTCCACGATCAGCTTTTCCAGGCTCAGGCGCGCGATCTCGCGGCGCACGGGGTCGAACGAGGAAAGCGTGATGGCCTCCGGCGTGTCGTCGATAATCAGATCCACGCCGGTCAGCGTTTCGAGTGTGCGGATGTTGCGGCCCTCGCGGCCGATGATGCGGCCCTTCATTTCATCGTTTGGCAGCGGCACAACCGATACGGTCGCCTCGGAAACATGGTCGGCCGCGCAGCGCTGGATGGCGGTGGAGATGATCTCGCGCGCGGTCTGTTCGCTTTCGTCCTTGACGCGCTGGTTGATCTCGCGCAGCTTGACCGCCGCGTCGTGCGTGGCCTCGGCCTCGATCGACTGGACCAGCATCTCGCGCGCCTCGTCGCGGGTCATGCTGGCGATCTGCTCCAGCTTTTCAAGCTGCTCGGCCTTGACGCGGGCCAGGTCGTCCTTTTCCTTCTGGGTTGCCTCCAGCTGGCGGGACAGGTCTTCGTTTTTGCGCTCGAGCGTATCGCTTTTTTTGTCCAGCGCCTCCTCGCGCTGGATCAGGCGGCGTTCGAGCTGCTGGGTCTCGTTGCGGCGCTCCTTGAGCTCGCGGTCGGCTTCGGTGCGCTGCTTGTGGATCTCGTCCTTGGCTTCGAGAATTGCTTCCCGCTTTTTGGTTTCGCCGGCCTTGATGGCCTCGTTGATGATGCGCGTCGCTTCGGTCTCGGCGGAGCCGATCTCTTTTTCCGCAACACGCTTGCGGTACAAAAAGCCAATGACAACGCCCACAACGAGACACACGATACCGGTGACGAGCGGTATGATGATGTCGTTCATTGCTTTGGTGTGTCCTCCTATTGATTTTTTTGAGTGCAGTGGCCCCCTGTCGGGCAGAGGTCCGGTTATAATGCCCTTGAAAAAAGCCGTGCGTATTTTTACGCAGGCTATATAACAGCAGGTATTATACTAAAAAATATTGTAAAGCCTGTTGGTCAAACTGTCAAGAAAAACACGTCCGCGCGCGGGCAGATTTTGGCGCTTTTTGAGAAGAACGGTTTTGCGCCCTTGTGGAGGGGGGCTGCATTTGATATAATAATACAACTGAATCGGGAGGAAAAACGCATGCATCGATCCATGTGCCGCGTTCAGCGCGGACCATTTGTTTATTATACCTGCCGCCGGCTGCCGGTGCGGCACGCCTTTACGACCAAGTACGGCGGCGTGAGCACGGGACACTGTGAAAGCCTCAACCTGGGCTTCAGCCGGGGGGACGAGGAGGCCAGCGTGCGGGAAAATTACCGCCGCCTGGCAGAAGCGCTCGGCGTGGACGAAAAACGCTTCACGCTGACCCGTCAGGTCCACGAAACCGAGGTTTCGGTCGTCGGGGAGGAGCAGGCCGGCATGGGGCTGCACCGCCCGATGGCGTGGCGGTCGGACGCGATCGTGACCGCGCTGCCGGACACGCCGCTCTGCGGCTTTTACGCGGACTGCGTGGTGACCCTGCTGTACGATCCGGCGACGCATACCGCGGGCGTGGCCCACGCGGGCTGGCGCGGCATGGCGGGCGGCATCCTGCCCAAAACCGTGGAGGTGATGGCGGCGCGCCTGGGCGCGAAGCGCGAGAGCCTGATCGCGGTCCTGGGGCCGTCCATCCGGCAGGAGTGCTTTGAGACCGACGCGGATGTGCCGGAGGCGATGGAGCGCCTGCTCGGCGCGGCCGTACAGCCCTATATTCGGGAAAAGGGCGCGAAATTCCACGTTGACCTGCAGGGCATCGGCGTAAAGCTGCTGCGGGACGCGGGGCTCGCGCCGGAAAACGTGATCGACAGCGGGCTGTGTACCATGTGCCACAGCGATGAATTCTGGTCGCACCGCGCGACCCGCGGCGTGCGCGGCGTGCAGGGCGGCGTGATCTGCCTGTGACGGAAAGGGAGTCCGTTTTATGAAATGGAAAAAACGCGCGCTGGCGGCGCTGCTGGCGGCGCTCTGCCTGCTGACGGCCTGCGGGGAAGGCGGGCTGGGCGGGGACGACGGGCCGGTTGACACGGTCGAGGTGTCGGACGCATATTTCGGCATGGCCTGGTACCAGAACGGCACGCTCAATCCGGTGCTGGACAGCACCAGCATCAACCGCCTGCTGTGCGAGGCGCTGTACGAGGGCCTGTTCGAGGTCAGCGGCAATTTTACCGCGCAGAATGTGCTCTGTGCGTCGTATGCGGGCGATGGGACGACGTTCACCTTTACGCTGCGGGACGACGTGACGTTCTGGTCGGGCGAGAAGCTGACCGCGGCCGACGTGGCCGCCAGCCTGCAGGCCGCGCAGTATAACGAGGCGTCGCCGTACCATAACCGGCTGACCGAGGTGGCCTCGATCGAGGCGCTGTCCGGCAGCGAGGTGCGTATTGTGCTGTCCTCGCCCAACATCAATTTTCCCCGCCTGCTCGATATCCCGATCTACCGGCAGGGCTCGGCCGAAAGCGGCGATTTTGCCGACGGAACCGGCCCGTTCCAGCCGGTCAAGGACGGCAACCAGTGGAAGCTGGAGGCCAATGAGAGCTGGCACGGCGGGTTCCTCGGCTCCATCCGCCATATCACGCTGGTACCCATGACGCGCGCGGATGCCGCGGAATCCAGCTTCCGCACAGGGGATGTTTCGCTGCTGCGCGAGCCGCGCATCGCGCCCGACGGGGCGAGTACGATCATCGGCGGGTCGATCGACACCGTGCGCACCGCGAGCGCGGACCTGCATTACCTGGGCGTCAACTACAGCAACCCCTACCTTGCCAACGCCAAGGTGCGGCAGGCGCTCAGCGCCGCGCTCGGCCGGCAGAGCCTGTGCGACACGCAGCTGCAGACCTTTGCTACGCCGGCGGTCCTGCCGGTCAACCCGCAGCCCGCGGCCGACGGGCTGACGCTCAATATGTCCGCCGATACCGAGACCGCCGCGCGCCTCCTGCGCGAGGGGCTGGAGCAGGCCGGCGGCGCGGGGGACACGGGACAGGACGGCGGCGAGGCGGATACGGACGAGGAAGACAGCGAAACGGATACGGACGAGGACGACGCCGACGGAGAGGCCGGCGGGACGGATACCGGCAGCGGCGGCGGGGACGCGGCCCTGTCCATCCGGCTGCTCGTCAACGCCAACAATACGTTTAAGTTGGCGGCGGCGGAACAGATCGCGGCCTCCTGGAAAGCGGTCGGCGTGTCGGTGACCGTGGACCGGCAGCCGTATGAAACCTATGTGTCCATGCTGCAGTCCGGCGATTTTGACGTATACTACGGGGAAACGCTGCTGACGCCGGATTTTGACCTGCGCCCGCTGCTTTCCTCCGGCGGCAGCCTGAACTACGGCGGCTATTCCAGCCAGACCATGTCCGCCGCCGTCGCCGCCGCGCGCAGCGGCGACAATCTCGCGGCGTTCTACACGGCGTTCGCGGAGGAAATGCCCTTTATCCCGATCGCGTTCGAGTGCGGGCAGCTCATCATCCGCAAGGGCCTGATCGATAATTTCAGCCCCGCGCCGTACAATGCGTTTGCAGGGCTGGAGGAGTGGACCTCGTCCGGCGAATAAGCGGCGGACGTTCTGTGAAAATGAGCGCGGGGCGCTCATTTTCTTTTTGATGGCAGCCCCGAACAGTAGGAGATTTTACAAGAATGATGGAAAAAGTTGTGTTAGGATTATCAGGCGGCGTGGATTCCGCGGTTGCGGCGGCGCGCCTGCGCGCGCAGGGCTTTGCGGTACACGGGCTGTTCCTGGAGGTCGGCCTGGGCGGTGCGGAGGCCGCGCAGCAGACGGCGGACGAGCTGGGCATCCCGCTTTACGTCGCGCACCGGCGCGAGGCGTTCGAGCAGCAGGTGTGCGCCTATTTCGCGGACTGCTACCGCACCGCGCGCACGCCCAACCCGTGCGTGGTGTGCAACCCGCTGGTCAAGTTCCGCGCGCTGACCGACTACGCGGACGAGATCGGCGCGCCCTATGTCGCCACCGGCCACTACGCCCGCACCGGACGGGACGCGCAGGGGCGCGCGCTCCTGCTGCGCGCCCGCGCGGAAAAGGATCAGACCTATATGATGCACCGCCTGCCGCGGCGGACGGTCGCGCGCTGCCTGTTCCCGCTGGGGGAGAGCGCGGGCAAGGACGAAACCCGCGCCGCAGCGCGCGATATCGGCCTGTCCGTGTCCGAGAAGCCGGACAGCATGGATATCTGCTTCATTCCGGACGGGGATGTGCAGGGCTGGCTCGAACGTCACGGCGCGGCCTGCCCGCCGGGCAATTTTGTGGACGAGGCAGGCAACGTTCTGGGGCGGCACAAGGGGCTGCACTGTTATACGGTCGGCCAGCGCAAGGGGCTGGGCGTGGCCGCGGCGGGCCGTCTGTTCGTCCACGCGCTGCGGCCGGAGACCGACGAGGTGGTGCTGTCGCTCGAGGACGTGTTCGAAAAGGAAATCAGGGTGCGCGACGTACACTACATCGCGCCCGAATACGCGGAAAACGGCGCGTTCCCCTGCGAGGTGCGCGTGCGCTTTTCCCGGCGCAGCGACCGCGCGCTGGTCTATCCGGAGGACGGCGGCGCGCGCATCGTGTTCGAGGACGCGGTCCGCGCGCCCGCAAGGGGGCAGAGCGCGGTGTTTTATGACAACGATATTGTGATCGGCGGGGGCTTTATCTGCTGAGCCCGCCGGGGCGCGGCCAGCCGCGCCCGCTGCATAGAGAGAGGGGTTACCATGAGGGAAAATCACAGGCTGCAGGGGCATTTGCTCGCTGCGCTGACCGTGCTGGTGTGGGGTACGACGTTTGTTTCGACCAAGGTGCTGCTGCGCGCGTTCACGCCGCTGGAAATCATGGTCGCCCGCTTCGGGCTGGGCTTTGCGGCGCTGCTCGCCGCGGGACGCGGGTTCGTCAGGCCGCAGAAATGGCAGCATGAGCTGCTGTTCGCGCTGGCGGGCCTGACCGGCGTGACGCTGTACTTTCTGATGGAGAATATCGCGCTGACCTATATTTCCGCGTCCCTGGTCGGCGTGATCGTGGCGGCGGCGCCGCTGTTTACCGCCCTGTTCGCCGCGCTGCTGCTGCGCGAGCGGCTGACGCGCTGGTTCTTCCTCGGCTTCCTGTGCGCGATGGCGGGCGTGGCGCTGGCGTCGCTGGCGGGCGTGAGCGAGCTGCATTTCAGTCCGCTGGGCGCGCTGCTCGGCGTGGGGGCCGCGCTGGTGTGGGGCGTGTATTCGGTCCTGATCCGCAGGCTGGGCGCGATGGGCTACCGCACGGTGCCGCTGACCTGCCGCATTTTCGGCTACGGCCTGCTGTTCCTGCTGGCGCCGGCCTGCGCGGAGGGCTTCCCCGCGGGCGCGGCGGCCTGGGTCGAGCCGGTGCATCTGGCAAACCTGCTGTTCCTTGGCCTGGGCGCGTCCGCGACCTGCTTTGTGACCTGGAACCGCGCGGTGTTCCTGCTGGGGCCGGTGCGGACGAGCGCGTATATCTATGCCACGCCCATCGTCACCATCGTCAGCTCCGCGCTCATTCTACACGAAACCATGACGCCGGCCATGTGGCTGGGGACAGTGCTGGCGCTGGCCGGCTTGGTGCTGTCCGAGCGGCGGGAAAAGCCGGCGGACGGAGAGGACGCATAAGGGCATAAACAAAAAAAGGGCGGGAGCCGCAGCGGCTCCCGCCCTTTTTATCCCCTTCAGTTGAACGCCTCGTCGTCCCGCGCGGCGAACATGCGCTGCACGCGCGCGCACAGGGCCGGATAGCCCGCCAGCCGCGGGTCGGCGGCCAGGATGGCCTCGGCCTCCTCGCGGGCGGACTGCATGAGCGCGAGGTCGGCGGCCAGGTCGGCCACATGCAGCGCGGGCAGGCCGTGCTGGCGGCGGCCGAAAAAGTCGCCCGGGCCGCGCTGGGCGAGGTCGGCGCGCGCGATCTCGAACCCGTCGCCGGTCCGGCACAGGATCTTCAGGCGCTCGCGGGCGGCTTCGCCCTTGTCCGCGCCGAAAAACACGCAGTAGGACTGCCGCGCGCCGCGCCCGACCCGCCCGCGCAGCTGGTGGAGCTGGGACAGGCCGAAGCGGTCCGCGTCCTCCACCACCATCAGGTTGGCGTTCGGCACGTCCACGCCGACCTCGATCACGGTCGTGGCGACCAGAATATCATACTGCCGCGCGGCGAAATCGCGCATCACCCGCTCCTTGTCCGCGTTTTTCATGCGGCCGTGCAGCACGGCGACGCGGCGGTGCGGCAAGGCGGCCTGCAGGTCCTTCGCGTGCTGCTCCGCGCTTTTGAGGTTTAATTCGCCCTCCTCAACCAGCGGGCAGACGACGTAGGCCTGCCCGCCCGCCGCGATCTGCTTGTCGATAAAGGCGGTGATGCGCCGGCGCATAGCTTCCCCCACCGCGTAGGTCTCGACCGGACTGCGGCCGGGCGGCAGCTCGTCCAGCACGGAAACGTCCAGGTCGCCGTACAGGATGAGCGCGAGCGTGCGCGGGATGGGCGTGGCCGACATGACCAGCACATGCGGCGTTTCCCCCTTGGCCGAAAGCGCGGCGCGCTGCGCCACGCCGAAGCGGTGCTGCTCGTCCGCAATGACCGCGCCCAGCCGGTGAAAGGCAACGCCCTGCTGGATGAGCGCGTGTGTGCCGACCACGACCTGCGCCGCGCCGGTTTCGATTGCGGCGAGCGCGGACCGCTTTTGCGCCGCGGTCATCGAGCCGGTGAGCAGGGTGCAGGAAATGCCCAGCCGGCCCAGCAGGGGGGCGAGCGTTTCCGCGTGCTGGGCGGCGAGGATTTCGGTCGGCGCCATGAAAGCGGCCTGCCAGCCGTTCTGCGCGGCCAGCGCGCACAGCGCCGCCGCCACGACCGTCTTGCCCGAGCCGACGTCGCCCTGCACCAGCCGGTTCATCGGCCGGCCGGAGGCGCAGTCCGCCGCGATCTCCCCGATCGCGCGGCGCTGCGCGCCCGTGGGGGCGAAGGGCAGCGCGTTCAGATAGGCGTCCAGCCCGTCCTGCGCGAAAAGGATGCCGGAATCGGCGCGGCGGCGCTCCTTGAGCTGCTGCAGGCCGCAGCACAGCAGGAACAGCTCCTCGAACACCATGCGGCGGCGCGCCTCGGCAACCTCGTCCGCTGTCTGCGGGCGGTGGATGGCGGCCAGCGCGTCGGCCGCGTCCGGCAGACGGTATTTGGCGCGCAGCACCTCGGGCAGCGGGTCGGGCCAGTCGCCCGGCACGGCGGCGAGCGCGGCTTCGGTCACGCGCTCCAGGTCGCGCTGGGTCAGCCCCGCGGTCAGCGGGTAAACCGGCACGATGCGGCCCGGGTGGTCCGCGTCCGGCGCGACCTTCTCGGTCTGGGGCGAAACGAGCGTCCGCGCGCGGCCAAAGCCCTGCACGCGGCCGTAAAACACATATTCCTGCCCCGCGCGCACCAGCGCGGCGGCATAGGGGTTATTGAACCAGGTGACGTGCAGCGAGCCGGACTCGTCGAAAATCGTGCATTTGACCAGCGTCAGCCCCTTGCGGATGCGGCTGAGCTTGGGCTCGGTACCCACGACCGCGCGGACGGCGTACTTGTCCTCCGCGCCGATATCCGCGATGCGGGTGATGCGGGTGCGGTCCTCATAGTCGCGCGGATAGGTTTCGAGCGCGTCGCGCAGGGTGCGGATATGCAGTTTTTCAAACAGCTTCGCCTTTTTCGGGCCGATGCCCTTGACGAATTGGATGCTGTCGTCCAGTGCCGGCATAGGCGTCGCTCCTTAATATTCCCGATAGACCGCTTTGACCACGCCGAGGATCTGGCAGCCCGTACCGTTGATCGGCGGGTAGGCCGGATTTTCCGGCATCAGCCATACGCCGTCCGGCGTGAGGTTCAGCGTTTTGCAGGTGGCCTCGTCCTCCAGCAGGGCGATGACGATATCGCCGCTGCGCGCCTGCGCGTCCTGCCGGACGATCACGAGGTCGCCGTCCAGGATGCCGGCGCCGGTCATGGAATCGCCGCGGATGCGCAGGGCATAGTACTCCCCGCCGCCCGCCGCCGGCTCGAACGGGACGTATCCGATATGCTCCTCCACCGCGAGGATGGGCAGGCCGGCCGTTACCCGCCCGAGGATGGGGACGCGCGGCACCATGGACGGGCCGCTGACCGGCGTCAGCGCGCGGGATTTATGGTCGCTCGGCTCAAGATAGCCCGCCTCCTGCAGCTTTTTCAGATGCGCGTGTACGGTCGAGGGGGAACGCAGGTCCATTTCAGCGCAGATCTCGCGCACGGAGGGCGGGTAGCCGTGCTCCAGGGAGAATTCGCTGATATAATCGAGGATGCGCTGCTGTTTTGGGGAAATTTTTTTCATGGGGTCTGCACTCCTTCACACCTTGCCTGAAAGGAACATACGTTCGCATTTTCTTCATTATACCGTATTATGGCGGGAAAAGCAAACATTTGTTTCTATTGTTACCGGAAATTTATAGATTCATGACATGCTTTCCGCATTTTGCTTGTATTTATAGGGCATTTGATATAAAATATAGGGTAAGTAACCAGACAGCCAACCAATCACAGGGAGGGTTTTCTATGACGATCAAGACTGATCTCGGATATATCGAAATCACAAACGAAGTGCTGGCCGGCATCGCGGGTTATGCGGCTTCCTCCTGCTTTGGGGTGAAGGGCATGACCATCCGCTCGATGTCGGACGGGCTGGCGCACCTGCTCGGACGGGAGAACCAGTCCCGCGGCGTCAAGGTGGCCGAGGCGCCGGACGGCGGCGTCAATATCGACCTGCACATCGCGGTGGAACACGGGGTGAACATTGCGACCGTGTGCCGCTCGATCATCGGCGAGGTGCGCTACCATGTGGAGCGCCTGACCGGTGTGGACGTAAAGAACGTGGACGTTTATGTGGAGAGCATCCGCGCGGACTGATGGACAGGGGCTGCAGGCCCCCGTATCCCATGCCGCCGCCGTTCGCGGCGCGCGGACGCGGCCTGAAAACAGAGATTAGGGAGAGTATGCATATGGCAGATCAGAAAATAGACGGCGCGCTTTTCAAATCCATGGTGATCGAGGGCGCGCTCGCCATTGCGGAAAACAAGGAGCGCGCCAATGAGCTGAACGTGTTCCCCGTGCCGGACGGCGATACAGGCACCAATATGTCCATGACCATGGCGTCCGCCATGACCGAGCTGGACAAACTGGAAGAGCCGACGCTGGCAAAGGCCGCGGACACGGCCGCCTCCGCGCTGCTGCGCGGCGCGCGCGGCAATTCGGGCGTTATCCTGTCGCTGCTGTTCCGCGGCATGGCGAAAAAGCTGCGCGAGGCGGAGCAGGCGGACGGGCGCGCGCTGGCGCTCGCGCTGCGCGAGGGCGTGGACACCGCCTACAAGGCGGTCATGAAGCCGGCCGAGGGGACGATCCTGACCGTGTCGCGCGTATCCGCCCAGCACGCGGTCGAGGCCTGTCAGGCCGATCCGGCGCTGCCCGCGGAGCAGGTGCTTTGCGCGGTGCTCGAACGCGGGCGGGAGGCGCTTGCGGAAACCGTACACCAGAACCCCGTGCTGGAAAAGGCGGGCGTGGTGGACGCGGGCGCGTTCGGCTTCCTGACCATCCTGGAGGGCATGCTGGACGGGCTGCGCGGCGTCCGCAAGGAGCGCGCGGCCGCACAGCCGGCGGCAAAGGCCGCCGCGGACTTTGCCGCCATTGCGGACGAGGAGATCACGTTCACCTACTGCACCGAGTTCATTGCCGCGCGCAAAGACAAGGCCCGCAATGTCGGCCGCCTGCGCGCGATCCTGAGCGATATCGGCGATTCGCTGGTCGTGGTGGAGGACGACGACATCGTTAAGGTGCATGTGCATACCGACCAGCCGAACAGGGCGCTGGAGGAGGGGCTGAAATTCGGCCCGCTGCTCACGGTCAAAATCGAGAACATGCGCGAGCAGCACACCGCCAAGGTGATCGAGGGTACGGCGGACGCGCCGGCCGAGCGCGTGATCGCCCCGCCGGAGAAAAAGTACGGCTTTGTCGCGGTCGCGGCGGGCGACGGCCTGAAAAATGTGTTCACCGACCTGGGCGTGGACATGGTCGTGCAGGGCGGCCAGACCATGAACCCCTCGACCGATGATATCGTGCGCGCGGTGGACGCGGTGCCGGCGGAAACCGTGTTCGTGCTGCCCAACAATAAAAACATCATCATGGCGGCGGAGCAGGCCGCGCACCTGGCGGAGGGCAAAAAGCTGGTGGTCGTGCCGACCCGAACCATCCCGCAGGGGATTTCCGCGATGCTCGCCGCCGACCTGGACAGCGAGCAGGACAGCGGCCTCGCGGCGGCGATGGCCGACGCGGCGGCGCAGGTGCGCAGCGGACAGGTGACCTACGCCGCGCGCGACAGCGAGTTCGACGGAAAGAAAATCAAACAGGGCGAGTACCTGTCCCTGTGCGAAGGCAGGCTGTGCGCAAGCGGCCGCGAAAGCGCGGTGCTCAAAAAGCTGGTGCGCGAGATGGTGACCGACGACAGCGCGTTCGCGACCGTGATCTACGGCGAGGGCGTCAGCGCGGAGCAGGCCGCCGAGGTGGAGGCGCTGCTGCGCCGCGAGAACAAGGATATGGAGATTTCGGTCATCGACGGCGGACAGCCGGTGTACTATTATATCCTGTCGGTAGAATAAAAAAACAGCAGACGCCTCCCGTCGGGGGAGGCGTTTTGTTTGGAGAGGGACCATGTCAGTATTCGATATTTTCAAAAAGCTGGACGAGCAGAAGGCCGCGCAGGCGGCGGGGCCGGTGGAATGGCTGGTCGTCGGCCTGGGCAACCCGGGCAGCAAATATGACAACACGCGGCATAACGCGGGCTTCCGCGCGCTCGAAGGCTGGTGCGCGCGCAGCGGACAGAGGATCGACCGCATGAAGTTCAAGGCGCTGGTGGGCGAGGCCGCGCTCGGCGGCAGCCGCGTGCTGCTGATGAAGCCGCAGACGTTCATGAACCTGTCCGGCGAGGCGGTGCGCGACGCGGCGGCGTTTTACAAAATACCGCCCGAACGCATCATCGTGCTGTCGGACGACGTATCGCTCGACGTGGGTACGCTGCGCGTGCGCGCGAAAGGCTCTGCGGGCGGGCAGAACGGGCTGAAGAACATCATCTACCACCTGGGCAGCGAGGATTTCCCGCGCGTCAAGATCGGCGTGGGCAAAAAGCCGCATCCGGATTACGACCTGGCGGCCTGGGTGCTGGGCAGGTTCACCGCGGACGAGCAGAAGGCCGTCGACAAGGCCTGCGCGGACGCGGTGGAGGCCGCGGCCTGCATCATTGCGGAGGGCTGCGCCGCCGCCGCGCAGAAATACAACGGCAGGCGACTGTGAAAACAGCGTCCGGACCTATTGGTCCGGACGCTGTTTTTATTCGGCCGAAAGCACGAACGACGGGTTCTCCGCCGCCGCGTCCGCCAGGACGCGCAGCAGCAGCTCGCCGTAGTTCCCCATGTTGTCAACCAGCTTTTCCGCGTGCCGCAGCGTCAGCCGCGCGGGCGGGCAGGCGGTCAGCAGGTCGTAAAGCGCATCCAGCGTGCGCCCGTAATCGGCCGGAAACCCGAACGCCTTTGCCAGCGCGTCATGCGCCTGCGCGCGCGTATACAGGGTCTCCGCGTCCAGTAGCAGCTCCCTCATCTTGTCCATTCCCCCAAATATGAAAAATGCAGGCCCGTTCCGGAAAAAGGGCCGTCCGGTTTCCGGCCTATTCCGCGCGCGGGCCGGAAACAATGATCTGCGTTGGGCCGTCCGCGCTGCCGATCACGCCGACCGAAACGGACTGCGCGCAGCCAGCCAGCAGCGCGGCCGTACCCAGCAGCGCCAGCAGGAGGCATACCGCCTTTTTCATCCCGCACCCCTCTTCCTATGTCGCGTTCGGATAAAACAGGATATACAGCTTGTGATAAAATTCCTGCCCGCGGCCCCCCTCGATGTCGCGCAGCTTGCCGTCCACAAACACAAAGCCGTCCGCGTTGACGCTGATCGAGCTGCCGTTTTCAAAGGTGACGGTCAGGCGGTTGGCGGTCAGCTTATCATCGCCGGGCTGGAAAAAATGCGGATAGGGCGTATAGGTGTAGCCGCCGAGCAGGTCGGTATAGGAAGCGATCTGTTTTTCATCCGTCACCACGGGGAGCGAGGTGTCGTTTTCGCTCAGCATGAGCGATGCCTGCACGCCCTTGCCCGCGATATCAGTAAAGGACTGGTGATAAAATTTGATGTACAGCATGCGCCCCGCGATGAACAGGAGAATGACCAGCAGGGTGCCGCAGAGCGCAAAGCCAAGCGCTGTCGATTTACGCATGATACTGCTCCTTGATCCGTAAAAATATGGCTTTTGTCCCTATCGGGACACTATTAGCATACCGTAAAACCGGAGGGCTGTCAATGTTCCAAACTGTAAACAAAGTATGACTTGACAGGATAATTCTACTGATGTAGAATGAAACTGGAAAAAGGTTTTACAACCGTAGAAAAAGAGGTGGAACCATGGACGAAATCAAACGCCTGCCGGATGCGGAGCTGGAGGTCATGCAAACGATCTGGGCGCTCCAGCCGCCGGTGACCGCGGCCGAGGTACAGCAGAACGCGCCCAAGGAGTGGAAAGCGACCAGCGTGCTGACCTTCCTCGCCCGACTGTGCGAAAAGGGCTTCCTGCGGTGCGAAAAGCAGGGGCGGCAGAACTATTATACGCCGCTCGTTCGGGAGGAGGCGTACCTCCAGCGGGAGAGCCGCAGCTTTGTGCAGCGCCTGTGCGGCGGCTCGGTGAAAAATCTGGTGGCGAGCCTGTCGGACGCGGGCGCGCTGACCGAGCGGGATATCGACGAGCTGCGCGCCTTTCTGGACGCGCAGGGGCGGTAAGGACAGGAGGGGTAGGATATGGCACAGAATGAATTGCTGCTGGGGCTGACGCAGGCCGGCCTGACGGTGTCGGCGGTTGCGCTCGCGCTGTTTTTGCTGCGCAGGACGCTGAAAAAACGCTATCCGGCGCGGGCGGTCTGCGTGATCTGGGCGCTGCTGGCGGTGCGGCTGCTCTTTCCGGTGCAGCTCACGCTGCCCGACCCGCCCATACAGCTCACGCCGCCCGAGAGGACGCTGTATGTCACATATCGGTGGAATACGGATGCGGCGGATGGCACATTGCAGGCGGGGCAGGCGCAAGCAGAACGCCCGCGTGGCACATGGATGACCAAAAATGAATTTGAAAGCAGGGCGGTCAATGTGAACGGACCGTGGATGAATGCTATTCATGTGGATAATGTCCTGCTGTTGTTCTGGCTGACCGGTGTGCTGTACAACGTGTTCTGGCAGACGCGGGGATACCGCCGCTATATCCGGCGCCTGAAAGAAACGTCCGCGGAGGTGCAGAGCGAGGCGCTGCGCGGTATTTTCGAGGAGCAGAAGCGCTCGCTCGGCATCCGCCGCGCCATTCCGCTGCGGGTGAGCGGCGCGGCGGACTGCCCGATGCTCGCGGGCTTTGCCGAGCCGGTGCTGTGGCTGCCGCGGGAGGACCTGCCCGCGCAGGACGCCATGTTTATCTTCCGGCACGAGCTGACGCATTACAAGCGCCGTGACCTGTGGCTCAAGCTGCTGCTGGTGGCGGCGCGGTCGGTACACTGGTTCAATCCGCTGGTGCGCCTGCTGACCCGCTTCGCGCAGGAGGATATCGAGCTGGCGTGCGACGACGCGGTGGTGCGCGGCATGGACGGGGGCCAGCGCCGCGCTTACGGGGAAACCATCCTGCGGTCCGCGCAGGCGCAGGTGCGGCGGCGGGCGCTGGTGTCGTGCTTCACGGGGGATAAGGAGACGCTCATGCGCCGCTTTGAAGGGCTGTTCGACAAGCGCGCAAAAAAGCGCGGCGCGGCGCTCATCGTGGCCGCGGCGGTGCTGGTCGCCTCGCTCGGCTGCGCGGTGTCGGTAGGGAATGCCGGCGATAGGGTGACCGAGGACGAGATAATGGCGGCCGCCAATGAATACGGGCAGGCGCTGCTTACAAACGATGGACACCGTGCGTATGAAGTTTTCTCGGAAAAAGTAAAAGCGTCAAGCGGCCTGGGCGAAGAAACGAACACAGAAAATATTCTGGACTCTGACAGTTCCGACCCGTGGGCAATTAATACATCTTGGTGGCCGATCATAAAATACGCATTGGTATTTGAGCAGGATACGCAAACCTGTCTGATGATCAGGGAAAGAGACAGCGCAGATGAACGGGGAGAACAGGCATATGGCATAACGCCAGGGACACCGGCCCGTGAAGCGGTTAGACTGCGGTTTGTCAGAGAAAACCAAAAGGTAGTCATAGATAACGTAGAAACACTATTGATGGTGGGGGATAATATAGACAGTCTGGACGACTTCCGGCTGCTGTACGAAAACGACCTCGGCCTGCCGGAAAACACTGGGACGGCATCGGACGACGCTGCGGAGCGGTGCAGGGAGATTTTGCGGCTGTCCGGCGGCAGCACGGAGATCGTCCGCCGCTGGGACGTGACCAACGACGGCAAAAACGACCTGACCGAGGTGCGGCACACCTTTGATGATGGCGAACAGCTCAGCATCATCATGGCGGCCGGCCAGCCGCAGGACTACACCTACGGCGACGGGGAAAACGCCCGCACCGCCGCCGACCTTGCGCAGCAATATGCGCGGGCGGTGTTTTATAAGTCCGTGTGGCCGCTGTATCCGGTGCTGTCCGAGGAGGAGCAGCAGGCGCTCGTGCGGCAGCAGCAGGATCTTGCCGCATCGTCTACGCCGGATATGGGAGAAATCTGGTATTCCAGATACGGCGGCTCGTCGCCCACGGTCACAGAGTATGCGCTGACGCCCGGCAACGCGGAGAATACCTGGGTGGCGGTGTTCCAGCTGCACGGCGGCGGCGCGATCGATTGCCGCTCCGCGATTGCGATTACCGCCGGTGAGGAAAACGGCCGCAGGGTCATTTCCGAAATGCAGCAGTGTGACGAATACCTGTCGTTCATACAGGAGCAGCTGGCAGGGCAGGACGCGGGCTATACCCAGAGCGAGCTCTTCCGCCTGTACTATGCTTCCGGCCTGCCGTGGCCGGCCATCCCTGAGGGCGCGGGGAACTTTAACGGCGCGTCGCTCGACACGCTGACGCGCGTGGGCGACGCGGTCGAGGCCGTGTTCGGCTACTTCGGTGAAAATGTCGAGCATGTCGAAGGCAATGTACACCGGATCACGCGCGAAAGCTGGTTCACGCAGGAGATCGTGTCCGAAAGCGGCGCGCAGGCGGTCGTGCGCCTGCACTTCGCAGACGGCAGCCCGTCCGTGGACGTGCGCATGGAGAAAACCGGCGCTTATTGGCTGCCGGTCGGGCTGGCGGAACCGCTGGACGGGGGCTTTGCCGCCACGGCGGGCGGGGTGAGCCTGCCCGTGGGCGAGACCACCGAGCAGGCGGTGCGCAACGCCGCGGGCAGCATCCCGCTGCTGCGGGCGGGCGACACCATCGAGCTTTTGTTCGACCCCGCGCCGGCTGGCGAGATCACGATTGCGGACGCGGTCGTCCGTGAGGACGGTGCGCGCCAGTACGACGAGCGGGTGACCGAAACGGACCGCTTTTCCTATAAGGGCGGCGCGGCCAGCATGTCGTACAGCTATCCCGTGAAACATATCACGGCGGAGGCGCTGTCCTCGACGCAGCCGGCTGATGTGTACCGCGGCGTCACCGTGTCCTACACGGCGGCGGACGGAACGGCGCATACCGCCGCGTTCGTATTCCGCATAGCGGACGGCGCGGCGGAAGCCAGCCGCACGATCGACTCCACCGCTTATGTGAACGACGTCTACGGCTACACCCTCACCCTGCCGGCGTGCTTTGTCGGGCAGGGGTATGTAACCGAGAAGGATGGCTGCGCCATGTTCGGCCTGAAAAACGCGTGGCCGGAAGCGACCTCCGACCCGTATGGGGCGGGTACGGTGATGATGCTTGCCGTAGAAGCGACAGACTACCTGCAATCCACCTTTGGCGAGGACTGGCCGGTACCCGGCAAGACGCTGGCCGAGCGCGACGGGCTGACCTATTACCTGACGTTTGCGTCCGACGTGCAGTATGATACGCAGGATAGGGACATCGCGGCCGCGTATCAGGAGATGGACCGCGCCGCGTGGGCGTTGGACGGCGGCTCGCTCACCATCCATGCGCCGGACGAAGCCCAGCGGCGGGCGCGCATGGAAACCTATCTGAACGGTGTGGCGTTTCTGGATGGGCTGGCACGCTATGCGCGGGATTACGACAGCACGGTCTGGACCGAGCGCGACACGGTCGGGATAGACGGCGGCAGCGCGACGGTGGCGTATGAGCTGTGGGACAGGCAGCACCGCCCATACTACGCGGTCGAGGTGCTGGAAGCCTCCGACGAGGGCGGCTATCACCTGACCCGACAGGAGTGGGTGCTGGATGAAACCACGCCGACCGATTCGCTCGAACGCTTCCTGCTGCGGTACGACAACAGCGGGCTGGGTCTGCCGGCGTTCAGCGAAGCGCGGGTGCGCGCCCTGCTGGCGAACGCTTCGCTCACCGCCCTGCGCGATCCGGCGCAGGCGATGGAATGGACGCTCGGCCTGTCGGGCGGCACGGCGGGAGACCGGCGCGTGCATCCAGTGTGGCAGGGCGAGAGCTGGGTCTATACCTTTGCGGACGGCGGCCAGGTGCGCGTCGGCATGAAGGCCGTGCGGCTGGGCGATACGGCGCAGCCTATCTACCTGCCGATTTGGTGGGATACAGATACGGAGGGCGGCTCGGGCTGGGAATTCGACCCGTACAGCTATATGATGCGCAAGGAAACAAACGACTTTTCCGGCTGCACCGTGGAGGAGCTGGCGTACTACCTTAGTCTGTCGGACGGCGCGTACACCGAGAACATCCTGTACGAGCTGGACCTGCAGTGGCGCTGGTCGCCGCAGGAGGTGGAAAACGCGGTTGCGGGCAACGATATCGCGCGCGCGGTCTGGGAACAGCATCGCGGCAGCCTTGAAGCGAGGTTCCCGCCGGATGAGATCGAGGCCGCGTACCAGGCCGTGCGCGATTACGCGGCGGCAAATGGGTTTGCGGTCGAAAACCTGCGCTATGATGCGGCCAGCGACCGGACGCAGTCGGAAGGCATCATGGAAGGCGGCGTGCTGCAGGATAACGTGCAGCAGGACGGCCTGACGATCGACAATGTGATTACCGTCATAGGCGACGCGCGCTTCGGCGAAGGCGCATGGCGCGATGAGGCCGACGGTTACTCGTTCACCCTGTACCGCGGCGCAGACGGCAAGTGGGTGCTGGAGGACGGCGCCTTTGGCTACTGACCCCGATAAACCTTAGCGAAACCTTTGCGGGTTTCCGCTTGACACCCCGGCGGGACCGATGGTAAGATATCCTTAAACAAAGGGGAGTAGTCGGCGCGGCATGCCGCGCGGCAGCGCCAACAAGCATGGCGGGATGTGCGATCCCGTTCTGGCTGTTGCCTGAAATGACCAGACCTGCGTTTTCCTGTGGGAAGACGCAGGTCTGTTTGTTTTTTGGAGGCATCCCAGGGTCCGGAAAACGGCGTCTGGAACGGAGATTCTGCCATATATTATGTATAGGGGGCGGTAATATGGAATTTTTGTATGAGGGTCTGCTTTCGATCACCTGGCAGCAGGTGGTGATGTACTGCGTCGGCGGGTTCCTGATCTGGCTGGCGATCGAGAAGCAGTATGAGCCGTCGCTGCTGCTGCCCATGGGCTTCGGCGCGATCCTGGTCAACCTGCCGCTTTCCGGCGTGATCGACCAGATGACGCAGGGCGTGGGCGAGACAAACGGCATCATCCAATGGCTGTTTGAAGCCGGTATCGAGGCGAGCGAGGCGTTCCCGCTGCTGCTGTTCATCGGCATCGGTGCGATGATCGACTTCGGCCCGCTGCTGGCAAACCCCAAGCTGTTCCTGTTCGGCGCGGCGGCGCAGGTCGGCATTTTCCTGACCATCATCGCGGCCGCGCTGCTGGGCTTCGACATCATCGACGCGGCCTCCATTGGTATCATCGGCGCGGCGGACGGGCCGACCTCGATCCTGGTGTCGCAGGTGCTCGGCTCGCGCTATGTCGGCGCGATCGCGGTTGCGGCGTACAGCTATATGGCGCTGGTGCCGATCATCCAGCCGTTTGCGATCAAGCTGGTGACGACAAAAAAGGACCGCGCGATGAAAATGCCTTACGCAGCCGGTCAGGTCAGCCGCCGCACGCGCATCCTGTTCCCAATCGTGGTGTCGATCGTCGCCGGACTGGTCGCGCCCGCGTCCGTGTCGCTGGTGGGCTTTTTGATGTTCGGCAACCTGATCCGCGAGTGCGGCGTGCTGGAGAGCCTGTCCAAAACCGCGCAGCATGAGCTGGCCAACCTGATTACCCTGCTGCTGGGCATCACAATCTCGTTTTCCATGCGCGCGGCGCAGTTTGTGACAAAGGAAACGCTGCTCATCCTGTGCCTGGGGCTGATCGCGTTCGTGCTGGATTCGATCGGCGGCGTGCTGTTTGCCAAGGTGCTCAACCTGTTCTGCAAAAACAAGGTCAACCCCATGATTGGCGCGGCGGGCATATCGGCCTTCCCCATGTCCGCGCGCGTGATCGAAAAGCTCGGCATGCAGGCCGACTGCACCAACCACCTGCTGATGCACGCGGTGGGCGCGAACGTCGCAGGGCAGATCGCCTCGGTTGTGGCCGGCGGCGTGATCCTTGGATTTTTCATGTGAGAAAGGGGCGCGTAAAGGATGAATGAGGCTGTATGGACGGCGGTTGTCCTGCTCGGGCAGGGCATGGCGGGCATTTTTACCGTGCTGATCGTGATTGCCCTGATCGTGGCGCTGATGGGGCGGCTGGATAAAAACAATAAAACTTGACCGCAGAAAGGCTTGCAAACCCCGTTCGGTTCTGGTATAATAATCAGGCAGCCAGAGGAATGGGGTTGTAGCTCAGCTGGTCAGAGCGTTCGCCTCACACGCGAGAGGTCGTGGGTTCGAGCCCCGCCAACCCCACCAGTGAAAAACCGTCACGAAAGTGACGGTTTTTTTCGTTCTCTGAGGACGGAGAACCGCGTCCCGCGTTCATTCGGGACGCTGGTTTTTGCGCCGGAGGTGCGTGACGAGCCGGTGGACCAGGGCGATATCATCGCCCGTCAGGCCGTCGATGGAGATGGTCTGCGTTTGCGGCACACAGAGAATAAAATCGGTCGACACCCCAAAAAGCTGCGCCAGTTCGACGATATACTGTGTGCTGGGGACGCTGATGCCCATTTCCCAGGCGTTCACGCTGGAGCGCGTGATATCCAGGCGGCTCGCAAGCTCGGCTTGCGACAGGCCGAAATTTTCACGCAGCGTCTTGATGCGTTCGGCTGTTGCTATCATTTTCATCACCCTTTTAGTATAGGGTAATGTAATCGAATTGATACTGCATTATCAAAAAGATGTTTATAATTGACAGATAAAACCGCAGGCGGTATACTGATACTGGGTGATAAATATGAAAGCCACGGGGATTGTGAGAAAAGTGGACAATCTGGGGCGGATCGTACTGCCGATGGAGCTGCGCCGGACCATGGATATCGCGCGCGACGACCTGCTGCAGATCAGCGTGGAGGGCGGCGAGATCCGCCTGACCAAATTCCAGCCGGCATGCTTGTTCTGCGGCGAGTCGCTGGAGGTCGTCGATTTCAGGGGCAAACGGGTGTGCAGAGGGTGCATCCGCAAGCTCCAAAAAAGCCTGAAAGTGAACAAACGCCGTCCTGTTCGGTGGCGGCGCTGAAAAAACCCTGCCGCGGCTGCGGCAGGGTTTCTGTTATGCGTGAACGCATGTCTTGTGCGATGCGATTGAGCGGGCGATATAGGGCTGCACCTCCTTGAGCGGGATACCGAGAGCGACCGCCAGTTCGCTATGCAGCAGATCTTCCGCGCGCTTGCGGTAGCGCTGGTCGATCTGGCTGACGCGCCGGCCGTTGCGCCGGGATTTGGCGTACACCGTCTTAATCAGCTGCACCAGCTCATGACAGTCGTGGCTCTGCAGCGCGGCCTGGTAGTGCTCGCTCGCCAGCCGGAGGCTGTGGGTGGTGAAGCTATCCTCCTCAATAGCGGGGATGGATTCGATCAGCGCTTCGGCCTGCTCCCTGGAAATGACCGGACGCATGAACACCGGGGAATCGACCGGTATATAGATGGTTTCCGTGCCGTATACGGGCGTGAGGGTGTAGTAAAGGCGGCCCTCGTCCTTGGCGAAAGCAGGCTGTCCCACCGCGGTCACCTCACAGACGCTGCTGGTCCCGTAAACGATGAATTCGCCCGTGTGATACATTTTATTCCTCCTCGCAAATATGGCCGATGCGGAAGCGTTCCGCACTTCTGCGTTATAAAACTCGGCTGTTCTATATAAGATTATAGCATATTTTGTGGGGAAATGTAAGCGAAAATTATTTTTTGTTCACAGGCCGGCCCGTGCGGCCGCTTCGTGCGTCAGGTAAAAGTGCAGGTGGTCCTTGATCTCGCCGTTATAGAGCAGCTCCGCGCGGTGCAGCGTCCCCTCGTATGCAAAGCCGCATTTTTCCAGCACGCGGCGGGAGGCTGGGTTGTCCGGATAGCAGGTGGCCGAGATCAGGTCGAGCGCCATCTGCTCAAAGCCGAAGCGGAGGACCGCCCGCACCGCCTCGGTCATATAGCCCTGCCCCCAATAATCCACACCGAGCGCGTAGCCGAGCGAGCGGGCCGAGCCGTACTGCCGCGCGGAGTCTGCAATCAGGCCCACCGAACCCATCAGGCGGCGGTCGCCCCTGCGTTCGACCGCCCACACGCTCGGCTGGTCAAGAAAGACAAGGTGCAGGATGTCGCTCGATTCCAGCAGGCTTTCGTGCGGCTTCCAGCCCGCATTCCGGCCGACCGGCTCGTCTTTGGAATAGGCGTAGAGGGCCTCGGTATCGTCCTCACGGAAGGGGCGCAGCGTCAGACGTTCGGTGATCAGCTCCATAAAAACTCTCCTCAGGTTTCATCGGTATCCAGATGGTCAAGCGCGTATTGGCAGCATTGGGTGACGAGCTGGTTGAGGGACACGTCCTTCTGCTGCGCGACCGATTCCAGCTCCTGCACCAGCTCGCGCGGCATGCGAAAGGTTTTGTTGACATATTCCGTCTTTTTGACTTGAAACATTTTTTCACCGCCTTACTCCCTTACTCCATATTATAAGTGCAATGAAGCGGTGAATATACGCGCGCATTTTACATGATCATTTATCTTGCAAAATATCTTGTAAAAATAATTGCAGCATGCTATACTGAAAAAAAGGAGGGGCGCGGATGAACGGCGAAAAGCGGCGTACGCCATGCGGCGGAGCGTTAAGGAGGATACTGGCGGCGGCGCTGCTGGCGGTTTTTGCGTTTTTTGCGGGCCGCTCCTGCGAGCGGGACCATCTTTCCCCAGAGCAGGGCGCGGGCATGCGGGTCACCCTGACCCTGTATGACGGGGCAGGGCGTCCGGTCTGCCGCGCAGACCGCGTGGTGAGGCAGGACGGGCGGCAGGGCCGGTGGGAGTGCCGGGGCAGCATCGCGCCGGAGGAGCGGGACGGCTCGTATGTGCTGACGGTGCAGGAGGAAACGGGCGAAAAACGGTAGGATAAAGAAAACGGCTGCGAAAAGAGCGTTGCCATAAGAAAACATAAAAAAACCCAGTAAAATCAATGTTTTTAGGGCAGCGGAAAACGGGGCGTGTCAAAACAACTGAATAATCAGACAGAAACAGGGTGTTGCCAAGCATGACAGCGCCCTTTTCTGTTCCCCGGCCAAGCCGCAGATTTTGAAAAAGTCTGCGGCTTTTCTTTTTGCCCAAAAGCGGAAAGGAGGCGACGGCCTATGTACTTTACTTCCGGCAGCGACCGGGCCTTTGAACAGCTCATGCAGGAGAGGCCGGGCGCAGACCACTTTGACAACGGCGAGGCCGGAGCGCCGGAGGATTGCGGCACCTGCCGCTTTTACCGCCCGCACTGGAAATATCAGTTTTGCGTCTATGAGGAATGTCCCTACCAGCCGGGCAAGCTCACCGCCCTTGACGGCGCGGTGAAATTCCAAGTGAAAGGAGTTGACGACGAAATGGCAGTTTTTCGCGTGGAGAAAAACCGGGGCTACACGGTTATGTCCAACCACCACCTGCGGAACAAAGACCTATCCCTAAAGGCCAAGGGCCTGCTTTCGCAAATGCTGTCCTTGCCGGAGGATTGGGACTTTACCCTGAAAGGCTTATCGCTTATCAACCGGGAGCAGATCGACGCTATCCGGGCGGCTGTCCGGGAACTGGAACAGGCCGGATATATCGTCCGTTCCCGTGAGCGTGACGGGCAGGGGCGGCTTCGCGGCGCGGACTATCTCATTTACGAACAGCCCCAGCCAGCGCCGGATTCACCTACGTTGGAAAATCCAATGTTGGAAAAACCAACACAGGAAAAACCTACGCAGGGAAATCCAACGCAATTAAATAAAGATATATCAAATACAGAAAAATCAACAACAGATGGATTAAATACCGATTCCATTCCTATCCTTTCCCCTCCCTCTCCTTTGGCAGACGGGGCGGCAGGGCCGCCGAAACGGAATGGAAAGGAAGCGGCGACACAGAGCGCCATAGAGATTTATCGGGAAATCATTATGGACAATATCGAGTATTTCCATCTGGTGCAGAATACCCGGACTGACCGGGAGCTGTTGGACGAGATCGTGGACTTGCTTGTGGAAACCGTATGCAGCGCCAGAAAGACCATCCGTATCGCGGGGGACGATTACCCCGCCGAGTTAGTAAAGGCCAAGCTGATGAAGCTGGACAGCTCTCACATTGAGTTTGTCATTGACTGCCTGCGGAAGAACACCACGGAAATCCGCAACATCAAGAAATACCTGCTGGCGTCGCTGTTCAATGCGCCAAGCACCATCAACGGTTATTACACGGCGCTGGTGGCCCACGATATGAACACCGGCAAAATCTGAAAGGAGGACGGCCCTATGAAACAGGGTGCATTGATATTTGACGAGCAGACAGACCGCTACGACATCCGTTTTGATCTGGCGGACTACTACGGCGGCCTGCACTGTGGAGAAACCTTTGACGTGATGGTGGGCGGCAAATGGAGGCCGACCCGCATGGAAATGGCGGAGAAATGGTATCTGGTAGGCATACGCGCCGACGACCTCTCCGGCCTGCGGGTGCGGATTTAAGCCGTGCCGCCTGCCTGCTTGACTTCCAAAGGAGGGATGGCAGTTGCAGGAAGAAGTCGATCAGAAAACCATAGCGTTAGCAATCAAGACCGGCAAGCTCACCGGCCAAGTGCTGCAAGCGGCCCTAAAGAAGTATCTGGAAGCCCGGAAAAAGGGCAAGGCCAAACTGCCCCACGGCCAACAGAGCTTGCGGAAGCTCAAACGGGACGGCTCCGCGCTGTCCAATATCGAAATCACCGAGGCCAACATCGGCCTGTTTAAGCCCTACGCCAAGAAATACGACCTTGATTTTAGCCTGCGGAAAGACAGTACCACCCATCCGCCCCGCTATATCGTGATTTTCAAATCTAAGCAGGCGGACAATCTGGAACAGGCGTTCAAGGAGTTTACCGCCAAGAAGTTGAGCCGGGAGGAACGGCCCTCTATCCGAAAGACCCTCTCCGCCATGAAACAAAAGGCTGCGGCCAAGAACCAGCAACGGGCCAAGGAGAACGTCAAGGAAAGGGGGCTGTCGCTTTGAAGCCAGAAGTAAAAAAACTGATAATCGCAAACCTGCCCTATCTTCTGTTTGTCTATCTGTTCGGCAAGCTGGGGCAGGCATACCGGCTGGCGGCCGGGGCGGATATTTCGGAAAAGCTGCTGCACTTCCTCGACGGGTTTTCGGCGGCTTTTGAGAGCGCCGCCCCCAGCTTCCACGGCTTTGACCTGTTGATCGGCGTGACCGGCGCGGCGCTGCTGCGGCTGATGGTGTACCTGAAAGGCAAAAACGCCAAGAAATACCGCAAAGGAGTGGAATACGGCAGCGCACGATGGGGCGGCCCCAAAGATATAGCCCCGTACATCGACCCCGTGTTTGATAACAATATCCTCCTGACACAGACGGAACGCCTCACCATGAACAACCGGCCCAAAGACCCCAAGACAGCCAGAAACAAAAATGTGCTGGTGATTGGCGGCTCCGGCAGCGGCAAGACGAGATTTTTTGTGAAACCCAACCTCATGCAGTGCGTGTCCAAGGACTATCCGACCTCTTTTGTTATCACTGACCCCAAAGGGGGCCTGATCGGGGAGGTAGGCCAGCTCCTTGTGCGAAGCGGCTACCGGGTGAAAGTGCTGAATACCATCAACTTCTCCAAGAGTATGCGGTATAACCCGTTCCGCTACATTCATTCCGAGAAAGACATCCTAAAGCTGGTAAACACGCTGATCTGTAACACCAAGGGGGAGGGCGAAAAGAGCGCCGAGGATTTTTGGGTGAAGTCGGAACGGCTTTTGTACTCCGCCCTCATTGGCTATATCTGGTACGAAGCGCCGGACGATGAAATGAATTTCACGACGCTGCTTGAAATGATAAATGCGTCGGAGGCCCGCGAGGACGACCCGGAATTTCAATCGCCGGTTGACCTGATGTTTGAACGGCTGGAAGAAAAAGACCCCGACCATTTTGCGGTGCGCCAGTACAAGAAATTCCTGTTATCCGCAGGCAAGACCCGTTCCTCGATTTTGATTAGCTGCGGGGCCAGATTAGCGCCCTTTGACATCCGGGAAGTGCGGGAGCTGATGGAGGACGACGAGCTGGGGCTTGACACCATCGGGGATGAAAAGACGGCCCTGTTCCTCATTATGAGCGACACGGACACGACCTTTAATTTCATTCTGGCTATGGTGCAGAGCCAGCTTATCAACCTCCTGTGTGACCGGGCGGATGATAAATACGGCGGGCGGCTGCCCGTCCATGTACGGCTGATTTTAGACGAGTTCGCCAACATCGGCCAGATACCAAATTTTGACAAGCTGATTGCCACCATCCGAAGCCGGGAAATCTCGGCTTCTATCATTTTGCAAAGCCAATCGCAGCTAAAAGCCATTTACAAGGACGCGGCGGAAATCATTTCCGACAACTGCGATTGTACGCTTTTCCTTAGTGGCAGGGGCAAGAACGCCAAGGAGATCGCGGATGTGCTGGGGAAAGAAACCATAGACAGCTACAACCAAAGCGAGAACCGGGGCGCGCAGACCTCCCACGGACTGAATTACCAGAAGTTAGGAAAGGATATGCCATACTTGTTGATGAGGAGTTCAGCTGCCTTGAATTTGACATGAACAGGGACACGATCAGCTGGATTCGGAGAAAAATCGAATACAGGAGGTCGCTTATGGAACACTTACCGAAGAAAACCATTGAAAACGGCATCGGCTATACGCTGGTCGGTGATTATTACATCCCAGACTTACAGCTGCCGGAGGAAAGCCGACCCATTGGAATTTGGGGCCGTATGCACAAAGCCTATCTGGAGCTATACCACCCAGCCCGGTATAACGACCTGATTTTGACAGGCAAACTATGGACATATCTGGCAGATCTGAATGAGCAGGCACAGAACCGGCTGGATTATATCATTGCCCAGATAAAAGAAGCCGAAGGAATCACGGAGGAACTGAAAGCTCATGATCAGATGGCATGGGTCAGGGCAATGAACAGCATCCGCAGCCGTGCAGAGGAAATCATCCTCCGAGAGCTGATCTATCAGGAGGATGCTGTATGAGGATTTTAGAAGAATTCTGGTACGGTAATATTGAGCCGCCAGAATACGATACAATCGCCTGCAAGGAATACAAAGAAGTACTCCGGTTGATTACCAGGAACGAGGAAAAACTTCTCGCTACCATGACAGATGAGCAGAAGGAATTGTTCTCCCGGTACACAGATGCTGTTCAGGAATATCGGACTATGGCAGAGTGCCTGCTGTTCCAGAGCAGCTTTAAGTTGGGCGCCAGGATGATGGTTGAAGTAATGGAAGAATAATTGAACATAAACGGTAGCGCCCATCGGTCGTCAGAAATGATCGATGGGCGCTATTTCGTGTTGATTATTTTAAATTTGTTTCAAGATATTGGCTATAGGTATAGATATTATCAGTTCCAACCAGTTTAGTAAGAAAAGCTCTGAACACTGCATCTATTGGAACCGACACAAAGAAAAACAATCTTTTTTTTGGCCTTGAGCAACAAACATAAAATAGGTTTCTGTTTCTTTCATAAGAAGCTTGCTTTCCTTCGGGAACATTAGAGTGTCCTGTTATCATCGGTGCATAGGTTTCAAACTGATATAGATTCCAACCTTTGCTGATAACAAAGACAACATTATCATATTCTTCGCCTTTAACGCCATGTTCAGTGGAAAACATAGCATCAGGAAACAAAAAATCGATTGCTGCGGTAAATTGCAGGTAGTCCAATTCCAAAAATGACTGAATTGAAGCATTAGAAGCATACACTGTGTCTGGCGCTTTCTGATATAGATGATACCATCCATCCAATTTGGGGGGAATAGGAATCAATTTGGTCCGCTTGATTAACTCAAATACATCAATTGCTCTTTTGGTGCGAGCATCTTCCAACTGCTGCTGTAGCTCTTTCCACTTGGCTTTTTCGGATTTTTTCTTAATGGGAAAGTGTTTCATTCCGAGTGTATCAAAAAGCAACTGCATATTTGAATCTTTAAGTGCTTTATAGATTGGCTCAACAGTATCCATAAAAAACAGCAGGAACGGATCTTCTTTATCTCTCAGACCGTCAGCTAAAATTTCTAAAAGTTGTTCGTACCCTTGCTGCGTAGCGAGTACCTTATGCGTTATCATTAGAACTTTTAGATCATCATCTTCGGATGATTCACTCTTGATCTTCTCTGTGACATTACTTAGACGATTCTTTAATTCCTCCGCAGGTAATTCGCCTTTTAGATTACGTTCTGTCCGGCGAGGGCCAGTGTAATCGTCACAGGTAATTACAATCACTTCTCCGTCAAAATCATCTATTGCAGATGTTTGGGGTAAGTCAGGCCGCAAATCATTTAGAAGCCGAACAATCCGTGGTGCAGATCTGAAATTTGAGCCTTTCTTGATAATTGCGAGGTTCTCATTTTCAATTAGACCACAAGCCTTGTTGGATTGATAAATGGTTTGCCAGGCATCACCAAAAAAACCGAATTGAGGGCCTTTTTTCTCTGCGATAAAGAAGTTAATAAAGCGATCAATGATCGGTTTATAGGAATCTTGATACTCATCAATTAAAATCAAAGGATACTTGTCTGCGAATACACGCCGGAATTTTGCATTATCTAAAAGCCGACAAAAGAGCTTTAGAACGTCATCGTGGTATAAATATTGAGTTCCATTTTCCTTGTAACGATGCCCCAAGGTATATGTAACTTCTGTGACCTTGAAAAAATCTCCTTCATCTGGCAAGAAGTCAGGATCGCTTGTGACAATATCAATGAGAAAGCTTTGATACTGTTTGATAGCGTTCCATGCAAAGGAGTGGATTGTCGATGGAAGAATAAATGAATCTTTTGATAGTCGTTCAGCAATCACATCCACCGCAGCATTAGTATATGTGATGCAAACTACAGTTTGTTTCTTTCGGCGATACTCCGTCCACTTATTTGCCTGAATCCATTCAATGGCTTTGTTCAGCGAATATGTCTTGCCTGAGCCTGCACCAGCCTCCACACGAAAGCTAATCCCATTCTGAAGTGCTGAAATGATTTGTTCATCTACTTTATCGGCTTCAGCTTTTGCGAGGTCGTAGTTTGTCCTTTTGTATTCTTCACTCACGAACTTACACCTCCTTACTCAAGCACCCGTTGGTCATTGAGCCACACCAGCCCATCTTTAATATAGGCTGGAATAGCATAATCCTCACATTCACAAATGAGATTAAGAGCAAAATCTGTTTTACTCTTCCCTGAAAACTCAAGATCGTCTTCAGTAGGAGTATCCCCTAATTCATAATGTGCACGGTTGACATTCCGGATTGCTTCTTCCAAAGAATGTCCGCACAACCCGTTCTCTGTTGTTTGGAATTCAATGTGACATTTGCATCGAGTTTTATCAGCAGGAGACATCGATGTAATATCAGTTAGAGCGATTTGAGTATTATCTTCCGCTGAAAGCCCTTTGATCTTCCGGACCCACCATTTTAGAGTTTCATTAGATGTTGTTTCACCGCATGAAACCGGAACAGACTTATAATATATTCTCCCATTCGCACCTTTTTGGCCAGACACAGAGTCCAAATCAGTAAGAATAAGGCATGGGATACCCAAAAACTCAGCGAACGGAATAAATTTATAGGCATACGCACCGCCGATTTCAACCAAGGCATAATACTGAGCAGGTAGTTTATATTCCCGAGAATCAAAGTCCCCCGCCTTAGCGCATTTATCGATCATGTCGGGTAACAACAAACGTTCTGACGCCCCTTCAACAAAGATTGCTTTATCTGCAAAAAATAAATCACACTTGGTTAGAGTAAGATACTTTCGGATGAAATCAGTGTTAGACGGATTCTCCTGAGCAAACGTATTTAGATTTTTATAGATAACACCGGCCTTTGTTTTTTGCGCATATCGAATTTTAGAGAAAACCATTGTGTTCGCAATATGAGCAGAATGCGAAGTTATCAAAGTTTGAATCCCTACAGAAGTAATTTTCGCCAGAAACGCTTCTAAGTACTCTGCAAAGGCGTGCTGCATCTGCGGGTGCATATGAGACTCTGGTTCTTCGATAAAAAGCAACGGTATACAGGCGTCCCCACATTTTTCTACCTTTTTGGCGAATGCTGCAAGAAGAAATTCCATTTTGATCAGATTTTTATATCCCAAGCCATTATAAGTACTGGGGAGTCGCTCTTTACTTGTTCCAGCAGTATAAGAAAGTTGTGTTTGATTCTTTATCTGGTCATCAATGCTTAGTTGGGTTGTAACCCCTAACTGTAGTTCTTCTCCATTGGGATAACCGAACCCAACTGCGTTGCTAACCAGAGCGCTTAGGATGCTATCGCTTTGTTGTTGGACGTTTTTGTTGGCGTTTTCAACAATAGCTCGAAGTTCCTTAACTTTTTCAGAAACACTTGGATCTAATTCGTCTTCACTCATGTCAAAGAAATCAGAGATAAGCGAAGACAAAGAATTGTCTTGGGTTCCGTCTTCACCAAGGCGGCGCTCTGCCTGAATAATGTGAAACGGAAATAATTCGGCCAGCTCTTTCTGCTTTTTACTCTGCTTTTCTTCTGGATTTTTTGGATTTATCGCACAAATCGTCATTTCAAAAAGCTTGTGGAAATTGCTTATAATAGCATTATGGACATCATCAGCAGGAGAAAAGCTCCCATTCTCATAATAGTTTGGCTCTAAAATTTTCAAAATACCTTTCTCGTCTGCTTTCAATTTGTATTCGGCACGAATCAACGCTGTAGTGGTATCCACATCTACATCAATGATAAACGGAGACAATGCGCCTAAGTTATCCTCCGGGTCATCCAGGGAATAGTCTACAAGGAACTCTATGGATATTGGTTCCAGCCGTTCACATAGATCTTCAAAAGCAATTTCCTTTGCCATGAACGAAGCAATATTAGCATATAGATTGTCCCTTTTCGACAAGGGGTAATCATTGAAAGAAAACGGAGTTCCATCCAATACTTTACCGATGCACTCGAAGCACGAGGTTTTGGCGGTATTATTGCGTCCTACAATTAAGGTTGTTTTTGGATCGACTTCCAGTTCAGCATCAATAAGCAATCGGTAGTTTTTTATTTTAATCTTTGATAATTGCATAATCCGCTATCTCCTTTGTGGAACTCCAGTCTGCATACCAGCGTTTAATCTTAAATATTACGAAGAATTGAGATGCGTTCTGTTGCGGCTTTTTTGATCTTTTGAATGTATGATTCCATAAACATAAAATCTGGAGTTCCATCATCCTTTACCGGGAGTTTAATGACATCTTTCTTCATGTCCTCCAGTTTCCATTTATCACCATATTCATGTAGTCCGCCTACACATTTTATGACTGGAGCAAAAAACATTGCCAGATCTTCATTCATTTCAAACTTAGGATATAAAACATTCACATCATCTGTAGCCCAGTATGGCTCTGTCTGATAGAAGGTTCGTCCAATATCAGAACCGTTGTAACATACCGTAAGGGTGTTTGCGGGATGGAGTTGCTCCGTATTGGATATATAAGCTGTAATGCCATTGTTGAACGATGATGCCCCTACATATCGAATTGTACCATCCTTCATTTCCGCTTTTGTTAAACGGCTTCCCTTTACAACATCAAACAACTGCTCTATACGAAAGGATTTCCAATTGCTTGTCGTTATTTTCCCTTTCGAAGATGGAACTCTATGTCTGAATTGTGCGATAAATGTGGAAGAACGAGCAATTTGCTTATCAATATATTCTTCCATATAATCAAAGTCAGGGGTTCCATCAGATTTTGCCGGAAGTTTAAGCATATCCCTTTCCATATCCTCTTTTTTCCACTTATCTATGAAGGCGTATTGCTTTCCGATTTGCTTAATAATTGGAATGATGAAAAGTGCAATATTGCGAGTAAGCTGAAACTTGGGATAAAGAACATTCACATCGTCTGAAGCCCAAAAAGGTTCATCTTGGTAAAAAGCTTCTCCTACAGATCCATTATAGCTTACTGAAATGCTATTGGCTGGATGAAGATGCTCGTCGTTCGAAATTTGGGCAGTGATACCATTGTTGAAGGTTGATGCACCAATGTATCGTATGTCACCGTCTTTCATATTCGCTCGAGTCAGACGAGTCCCCTTTTTTATTTCAAACAGGTCGGCTATAGCATAATCTTTCCATTGTGTAGTATCTATTTTACTCATTCAAATCACCTTCCCGATCAATAAGAATAGAAATTGATGTTTCAGAAGGCATAATTTTGCTACTATATACAATTTTCGATGTTAAAGCTTCATTGAACTCTCTAACATCGATTCCTTTGCTAAACATAAGGTAGTCTGTAACTGCTTTTGCAAAATCTTCTTCAAATATCTCAAACTCTTTCTTGGGCATTTGATAGCTCAAGTGCTCTTTGGGTTTAATCCATTGAATGGTTACATGGCCGGATTGTTTCCTTATAGTGTCGATCCATTGGTCTTCGATGCTCTGCCAACGATTTTTAGTATCTTGTCTGCCCTGATTCTTAACTGTTTCCAGCCCATCATCTTCAATATAACAGGCAAAAATTTCTCGATCCTTTTGAGGTACTCCGGCCTCGAATATGAAAATTGATGCGGTAACACCTTCGGAGAATACTTTTTCCGGAAGCTTAATAATTTTATGTAATGTACTATGCTAAAGAAGTTTCTTGCCTTTTCTATCCTTTTCCAGTTTTTTGTCCGGCAAAATAAATGCACATTTAGTCCCCTTTGGTACGCTTTTTAACACATTGTCGACAATAGTCAAACAACCATACTTAGATTCAAAGGGCGGATTCATTAATACTTTCGTGATATTTTTGGACTTTATCCAGTCACATGCTTCCTGTGTCCGGCTATCCAACTGTTCCAGATTTGTCTTTCCATCTTTGTGAATAAGCATATTTGCACAGGCCAGTGCAAATATTTCACGATCAAATTCAATGCCGTATAGTTGAACGTCCTTGATGGCAGCAGCTTTCTTAGTTTTTACACCGCCTGCTTCTTTTATCATGTTGCACATGGACTTTACAAGAAATGCACCTGAACCACAAGCTGCATCCAAAACACGATCATCTTTGTCTACGTCAATCAGGCGATACATAAACGACGTAATATGGTCTGGAGTGAATACCTGGCCGCTTTCGGATTTTTTCTTATAACGATTGAATTCGTTAAAAAAGATGCCCATGACATCTTCGCCATTCCAATAGTCAGAATTAACGCAGTCAGAAATCTGTGTAATCCACTCAATAAAATTATCGATTGCATCCTGATTGGTTGTATTGTTCATTTTGATTTCAGAGTAAACTTCAATCAGGAGGTCAAGTTTAAGATTTTGCTTTCTACTTTCCTCCAAGGATTTGGAGAGCGTACTAAGAATAGAATTTTTCATCAAAGTGAAATCCATTCCTTTAACCATAAAGGCACCGTAGCGTTTACCAACTAAGGCACATGCAGTGAAAATCATCCGATGATATAAATTCTTAATGCCAAAATCGATATGCAGACAATCATTTATACGTTTTGTGAGGTTATATATCTGCTGCTTATCGATCGTGTTCTTAGTAAACAACGTCAAATAATAGGATTTATCTTGCAATGTCGGTGCCGTAGACTCTGCCTCAATATTGTCGAGAAATACACGAACACCGTTTCCATTATACAAGATACCAACAACGTGCTTATATTGTGTTAAAGCGATTTTGCAGTTTTTTGTCAGTTCATTGACCCACTTTTGTAAAGTAATGTCCTCTGATTCGGATTTTGTTTCCAAAATAATTGCAGGTATCCCTTTGTCATCCGGCAGGTACCATCCATCTGGTTTGTCAATTATGCCTTTAAATCCCAGCTGGTTAAAAGTTGTAATCTGGCCTGTTCCTTGTTTAACTTTAGGTTCAGTTTTGTCAAAACCAAGAATGAGCTTTGCACTATCTCTTACTTCATCCTCTGTTCTGTAATTCATGGTATTATCTCCTTTATGCCTTCTTTTGTTCCAGTGCAATCCCAATCAGCCGATCGGTCTGATCTGCCATAAACAGCGGGATATTCAGCACATCATCATCCAACTTCAAATTATCCAGTGAGAACCGGACACGAAGTTTAACTTGATCCGGGAACAACTCTTTGAATTTCTTAAGGCTCCTGCTGGTGGTATTGGCTTCGGACTTGACCTCCACAGGGAAAATATCGTTTTCACGCTGAATCAGGAAATCCACCTCATAAGGAGGATTTGTCTGCGTCCAGTACCGAGGTGTCACTTCAAACTGTGTAATCAAAGTCTGAAGCACAAAATTTTCGGTTAATGCCCCCTTGAATTCGGTAAATAACCGATTGCCCTCGCCAAAGGCAGTCGGCGCCAGTTGCGCCAGTCTGCGGAGCAGTCCCACATCTACCAGATAAATCTTAAAGGCAGAGAGGTCATCATAGGCAGCTACAGGCAGGCCAGGAGCAGTACTGCGGTAGATCTTATGCACCAGTCGGGCATCCACCAACCACTGCAAAGCATCCTCGTATTCACGGGCCCGTGCCCCTTCTTTGACTACCTTGTAGATAAACTTTTTGTTTTCTCTTGCCAACTGGGACGGTATGGACTTCCATATCATCGAAATCTTGGGGAATTCGCTGATATTAGGGTGTTTGGCAAAGTCACGCTCATAAGCACCAATAATCCCGGACAGGGCTTCCTGCATGGCATCCACATCTCTTGCCTCCGTCCACATCTTGACGGATTCCGGCATACCACCGGTCACATAGTACATCTTCAGCTTTTCATACAGAGGATTAAAAAAGGCATCGGGAATCGGCTCAATGGTGTTTACTGTCTCCAGATAGTTTGCCAGATTCTCATCCCCGTTGGCCAATAGAAATTCTGTAAAGGTCATAGGATCAATCTGCATGAAGTTGACTTTACCTACCGGAAAAGAAGAAGGTTTTGCTAAGGCAATTCCCAGGAGAGAACCAGCGCAGGCAATGTGATATTGCGGCGCATTCTCACAAAAGTACTTCATAGAATTGATGACCTTAGGGCAGTCCTGTACCTCATCAAAAATAATGAGGGTCTTTTCTGGCATAATCTTCTGACCACTTGCCAGCATGAGATTCTGCAAAATCCGGTCCACATCTTTTGTGGTTTCAAAGAATTGCTTATATTCTTCGTTTTCATCAAAGTTGAAATAAGCAGTGTTTTCGTAGTAGCGTTTGCCGAATTCTTTCAGAATCCAGGTCTTGCCGACTTGACGCACACCTTTCAAAATTAAAGGCTTGCGATAGGGAGAATTCTTCCAGTTCAGTAGTTTCTTCAAAATCAATCGTTCCATATATACACCCCATCACACTTTTATGATAGATCCAGTGCTTCTTAATCACACTTTTATTATATGCCAAAACAGCAAAAAACACAAGCCAAATCACAAAATTATATGTGTTTCAAGGCAACCCAATCACATTATTATTTGAAGCCTCAGTTTGATTACTTTGGGAATCAAAAGGCCTGGATTTTACATCACAAGTAGAATCCAGGCCCTTGGGGAGCAACTATAGAGTCGTAAAGGAGACGATCAATCTGATTACCGTCCCAAACAGATATGTTTTGGCTACACATTTTCTGCCATATTTGACTTACGATGTTTTCTAAAACATAGCAAGTCAAATGCTCAAGTCGGTATCACTTCATTTAGTCTTATCTCTTCTTTCTTTTCTTGGCATTGTGATAGACTTGCGGCCGAGCCTTTCCCCTCATATTGTTGGGATTCTTCAGCAACTTGGACAGGCTCAATATCCGCATAAACGCTGAGAAATCCTCGGATGCAATCTTGTCAAAGGGAATCTGCATCTGGTCGCAGAACTCATGAATCACCCGTTCCTCGTTACTGCCCAACTGCATGGCACGGTCAAATTTTTCCTTGACCTCTGTAAAAGTTGGCTGTGGATCGGCGGTGGTGCGGTCGGTAACATGGGACTTACGAATGTCCTGGACGATGCTGTCCAAATCATCATGGATCGTGTGGCTGAAAAAATCGCTCTCCTGCACCTGTCCAAGCTCCAGCGTGCGGACATAAAGGTCGTTTTCCCCCGGCGCATGGCTGCGGATCACTTCCTGTCGGGTGGCCTCCAGCACCAGATTCATCTGGGCAATCCGCATATCGGCGATCCGGTCAACGAAAATCTCAATATCCGTCATCAGCCGCTGGAAGTTTTCGTGTGTAGCAATCTCACACAGCAGCCGGTTGTTGATTTTCCCGCTGCTCAATAATGTAACCATATCATCACTCAAATGCAGGGCCTGAAGCTCTGTGTTTGGGTGATTTTTATTTTCTGACAATCCCATCAGGTAATCGGTGGACACCCCGTAAAATTCCGCCAGCGTAGCGATGGCAAAGGGGCTGATGTCCTTATAATCGTCGCTCTCATATTTGCTGAGCGCAGATTTGGAAAGCCCGGTCTGCTCGGCCAGTTGCTCCAGCGTCAGGTGCTTGTCCACCACCCGCAAGTCTTTTAATCGTTCCGGGATAGACAGTTTTGTATGCATCTAAACTCCCCCTCTCATCAGGAAAATCCTGCCGTTTTTAACCATTATACCATGATTCCATAAGCGTGGAAATATGCTGGTTTCAAGCCGTTTTCCATCGTTTTAGACATACGGGAGAGGGCCTGTTTTTTCGGTAAAATGAGTTTTGTCAGGAGACACAGAACCTTGAAAATTGAATGACCGGCTGCAAGGGGTATGACCTCTGGGGAGGTGACGCCATGACAGGAGCGCACCAAGGAGGACAATACGCTGGGAAAAATCCGGGCAGGAGCGATTGCAGACAAACCGGCAACTAACACATGGAAAATAAACTTTTAGGAGGTTGTTTTTTATGAAGTTGAGTATCCGAGAAAAGAAAGTGCTGTACGACTTTGCCTGTCCCAACCACCACAACACGGTGACAAGGCTCAAATGGCTGACTGCCCTTACTGTTGACCCGCAGGCCAAGCACCGGATGCTGGAGCTGGCCCGGAAGATGGAAACGGAGATGGCAGAAAGCTGGTACACCGGCTTTTATCACCAGCTCCGTGCGGAGATGGACGAGTATTACCGTGCCAAGCGCCGCCTGCGTTTGGTAAAGGAAAACACCGACTATGAGGAGGATCTGTATGACGAAGCTGTCTAAGTATGAGAAAGAAACCATCATCAACTGGAATGAGGCGGAAGACGCCGCCAGTATCTACACCTTCAACGCCGATCTGAAGCGCAGGCTGGCGGAGTTCAGCCGGAAGTATCCCCAGCTGTGCCGGTTGGAGCGCAGCACTACTGAGGGCAGCGTGACCTATGTGATGGACAAGTCCCGCCTGTCCATCCGTTTGGTGCCGCCGTACAGTGAGGAGCGGCTGGCGGCTGCCAGAGAATACGCCAAACAGCACGGATTTCAGGTCTTGCGGACGGACAAGAAAAGCGCCTGAAATCGGGTCAATTCACAGGAAAATGGCGGGTCTGCACCCGGTATTTTGCGGTGAATTGGTAACGGGATACCCCTGCATCCCCCTGCCGGGAAATGCGACAAAAGGAGCATTCAGAGCCGGAGGAGCTGACAGAAACCGCACAAGCGATGAAAGTCAGCTTCTCCGGGCAGGAGTACAGAGGGCGGCAAGCCCTTTGTGCCTGGGTGCAGGGGCGGCAGCGCCCTGTTGGGGTCAAGGGGCAAGGCCCATTGGCGGGTTGAGGGCAGCCGCCCCATCGGGTCAAGGGTGAAACGCCTTGCCCAGGGAGAGTTGATGCTTTGCGTCAATTCGTACTGGGTATTACCTGACGCAGAAATCCGCAGGTTTGGCGGCTTCGCCGCTGCTCCCCATTCGGGAAAAATCAGCAGAGATTGGAGGGATGGAAATTGAAACTGACACGGCACAACGGACGCTCCGGCAAGCATGGCACCTATAATCCCCGGCACAATGACCGCCGGTTTGATGTCGAGAACAGCGAACACATTGATGCCCAGCGAGCCAAGAAAAATGTGTACTGGGACTGCTACCGGGGCTTCACTACCCCGGAACTTCGGGAGAAAACGGAACAGCCGGATTTTAGCTTCGAAGAAATCGAGCGGATGTACTACTACGAGCATTACTCCGACCATGTGGATGCCCAGAATGCCCGGAACGAGAAAACACGACACACCGAGCGCAACCGCACGGTAGAAGACCTTTTGAAAAATAACAAAACTTGCCCGGAGGAAAGTATCTACCAGATCGGCACCATGGAAGAATCCGTTCCACCGGGTACTCTGGCACTCATTGTCAGCGAATTTTATGAGGAGTTTGAACGGCGCTTTGGTTCCCATATCCACATTCTGGACTGGGCGCTGCATCTGGATGAGGGTACGCCCCACATCCATGAACGCCATGTGTTTGACTGTAAAAACCGGTATGGGGAGCTGTGTCCCCAACAGGAAAAGGCGCTGGAAGAACTGGGGTTTGAATTGCCTGATCCGAGTAAACCCAAGGGCAAACACAACAACCGAAAACAGACTTTTGATGCAGTATGCCGGACGATGCTCTTTGACATCAGCCGCAAACATGGGGTGCATTTGGAGCAGGAGCCGTCCTATGGTGGGCGGGCGTATCTGGAAAAGCAGGACTACATTCTGATGAAGCAAAAGGAGCAGCTGGCCTCTCAAGAACAGAAGCTGGAGGAGCTGACCCTGAAAATTGAGGATGTGGAAACGCTGGTGGAGGAAGTTTCGGATATTGCCTATGACAAGGCGGTGGAGGTTGTCACCGATACTGTCCGGCAGGAAACCCATAGGGAGGATCTCCGATTGGTGGAGGAAACGAAAAACTGGGTACTCTCGCCGGAACGGAAAGCGCCGCAAAAAGAGCGTGAGTATGCCGCCGCTCGGTTGGATGGGGTCATTACAAAAATCAAAAACGCCATGCAGTCTGCGCTGACAAAAATCCAGAAGAAGCTGATGCAGCCGGAGGTCAAGCAGGCTGGCAAACAGCAGATTCAGGAAAAGGCCAAGGAATCTATTCTTGCTTTCCTGAAAAAAGCCAAGCAGGATAGCGCACAGAGAGAATCTAACCGGAAAAAGCAGCAGGAAAAACAGGATATGGAGCTTTAAGGCATCTGATTTTGCGAATAAATCAGATGCTTTTCCTTTGAGGAGGTGAGAAACATTGCACAGCGAATCGCAGAGTTTAGTGCCTGTAACCCAGCAGGCCAAAAGTGATACATTGAACGTTTATGAAGTGCGGGAAAGCCTTTCCACGACAGAAAAAGGACAACCGGCCAACACCATTGGAAATTGCCGCACAGTGTTTTGCCAAGATCCGTTTTTGCGGGGCGCAATCCGGCTGAATCTGCTGACCGACCGTGTGGATATTGTGCGGGATCTGGGCTGGCGTAGAAGCACCAGCGCCTTGACTGATACTGATGTCAAATATCTGCTCCTTTACTTTGAACAGAACTACGGCCTGACCAGTGAGAAGAAGCTAATGGCGGCGCTCTCTATCGTGGCAAACGAAAATTGCTATCACCCTATCCAGGATGTGCTGAACAGCCTGGAGTGGGACGGCATACCCCGGATACGCTCTTGCCTGCATCACTTTTTAGGGGCAGATGAGAGCGACTATGTGGAAGAAATGCTCAAACACTTCCTGCTGGGAGCTATCCGCCGGGTATTCCATCCAGGCTCCAAGTATGAGGAGCTGCTCTGTCTGGTAGGCGGCCAGGGAGCCGGAAAATCCACCTTCTTTCGCTTCCTGGCGATACAGGATGAGTGGTTTTCTGATGACCTAAAAAAGCTGGATGATGACAAGGTGTTTGCCAAGCTGCAAGGCCACTGGATCATCGAGATGTCGGAGATGCTGGCCACCAGTAACGCCAAGAGCATCGAGGAGATCCGCTCCTTTATCAGCCGCCAAAAGGAAACCTACCGCACGCCCTATGAGACCCAGCCCAAAGACCGGCTGAGGCAGTGTGTGTTCGGTGGTTCCTCCAACACGCTGGACTTTCTCCCACTTGACCGGGCCGGGAACCGCCGGTTCCTGCCAGTGATGATTTACCCGGAGAAAGCGGAGGTTCACATTCTGGAGGATGAAGCCGCTTCCAGAGAATATCTGTTGCAGATGTGGGCGGAGGCTATGACCATTTACCGCAGCGGCGAGTATTCTATGAAGTTTTCAAAGGAGATTCAGCGGCAGCTGGTGGAGGTTCAGAAAGACTTCATGCCGGAGGATACTGAGGCCGGGCAGATTCAGGGCTTCCTGGAACACTACACCGGAAATGTGGTCTGCTCCAAGCAGCTGTTCAAGGAAGCGTTGGGACACGCTTTTGAGGAGCCAAAGCGGTGGCAACTGCACAACATCAATGAGATCATGAACACGGTGGTGATGGGCTGGAAGCCTTTCTCTAACCCACGGATGTTTGTTGGATATGGGCGGCAGCGTGGCTGGGAACGAGAGATTTCCGGCAACGAAGTGCCCGACAACGAAGGTGGGTTTGTGGAGCTGAGCGAGGAAGAGGTCCGTCAACTGGAGCTGCCAAAGGAGTGGATTGCCTGATTTACAGGGCCTGTTGCCCGGTTGGTTGTCGGCTGGTTGCCGACTTTGTTGCTGTAAAAATGTGGGTGTAGACACGATAAATGCCCGTAAAGCAAGGCTTTTGGTACGGGTATCTGTTCTCTGACAACGAAAGCAACGAGATTTCACAAGAAAATTTGAAAAGTAAGAAACGATGGCCAGACGATAGGTTACAGGTTTTTCGGATTCCGTTGCCGGACTTCGTTGCCGATGCCCTTTGTCTGGCTTTTCTGATCTATGGAGGTAGCCTATGGAGAAAACTCAAAAGCAAGAAAACAAGCAGAGCAAAAAAGTAAAGTTTATCGTGGTACGGGAGTTTTCAGGTGATAAAACCATGCAGGAAGCCTTTGAACAGCTCATTGAACGGCAAACCTGCGAACACTTTGAAGAATGGCTGGAACGCAAGGCAAGCTGAGGGAATTGGTTGAAGGAAAAACAGGGACATGATATAATATACATATCGTGTCCCTGTTCATAGAAGGAGATTACTATGAGCAGGAAAAAACAAGTCAATCAGAAAATCACAGCCCTCTATTGCCGTATTTCTCTGGACGATGGCGGCGATAACGAGAGTATGAGTATCAGCAATCAGAAACTTATGCTCAAGGAATTTGCCGAGAAAAACGGGATGTTCCAGTATGAGTATTATGTGGACGATGGTTACACAGGCCGAAATTTCAATCGTCCGGCTTTTCAGCGGATGATTTCCGATATTGAGGCCGGCAAAATTAGCTGTGTCATTACCAAAGACCTGTCCAGACTGGGAAGAAATTATATCGAAGCCGGCAGCTATATTGAAATCTTCTTCCCCAAACACAATGTCCGCTATATTGCCATTACGGATGGCGTGGACAGTTTGACCCGTCAGGAAATGGACATCACGCCCTTCAAGAATATCCTGAACGATATGTATAGCCGGGATATTTCCAAGAAAGTGCTGGCGGGGCGTATGACCCGTTCCCGACAGGGAAAGTTCTGTGGCGGACAGCCTCCCCTGGGGCTGATGCGTGACCCGGAGGATCGGGGACATTTGATCCTTGACCCGGAGACTGCGCCGGTGATTCGCAAAATCTATGACCTGGCACTGGATGGCTGGGGCTGTATGCGGATTGCCAAGCAGCTGATGGAGGACAAGGTTCCCATCACCAGAGTAAAAGGAAATACAGCCTGCGATGTCAACTACTATGCGTGGGGCGGCGCAAGAATCAGCCATATCCTGCGTAACCCCTTTTATAAGGGCGCTCATCTGGTTTGCCGGACACACCAGAAAGGGATTCGTTCCAACACCTATGACATCATTCCCCGTGAGGACTGGGAAATCATTGAGGGTTGTCATGAAGCGATTGTGACACCGGAGGAATGGGCAAAGGTTCAGGAGCTAATCGATCGCAGACCAACCATTATGCAGGGAAACGCCTGCCCGTTCTATAATTTGTTCCACGGCATTATCTACTGCGCTACCTGTGGGAAATCCATGCAGGTACGGTATGAAAAGGTCGGCAGAACTGGCAAAAACCGATTTACTGGTGAGCAGCGGGAGCCGATTGATAAGGCGTATTATATCTGCCAGACCTACAACCGGCTGGGCAAAAACGCCTGCACCAGCCATAAGATCGAAGCCAGGGATTTGTATAATCTTGTCCTGAAGGACATTCAGGAATTGGCAGCGACGGCGCTCAAAGATGCAGATGCCTTTTATCAGCGGTTGAGCAGCCGGATGGAGCGCCGATATATGGCGGATGCTTCCGAGATGCAGAAAGAGCGTGAGCGTCTGGAAGCCAGAAACCGAGAAATTGACGATATGTTCCTGAGCCTTTACACCGACAAGGCCAAGGGTGTGCTTTCTGAGCAGCGTTTTATGAAGTTGACCGCCGCTATGGAGCAGGAACAGGAAGAAAATCAGCGCCGGTTGCAGGAACTGATGCGAATGCTTCAGCAGTCCAATGCTCAGGAAAGTGAAGTCCGTACCTTTATCCGGGAGATTCGGCAGTATGCCACAATTCAGGAACTGGATGAAACGGTGCTGAACCGCCTGATCAGCCGTATCCTGGTCGGTGAAGTCAAGAAAGTTGATGGGCAAAAGGAGCAGGAAGTCAGGATTGTTTACAACTTTATTGGAGAAATTTTTTAATTGCTAAAGTTTCATTTAACATCACGTTAGAGTAATGGTCAAAAATGGTGCTAAGATTCAGGTTAGGCTGGTGAACAAAGTGATTTTCAATGAAATATATGATCCACTAATAAAATTTGAAAAAATTGATGTCACGGGTGTACGGCGTGAATGTCATGGATTGCAGATAGCTAAAAATGAACGAACCTGCATGTTTTGTGCTCAATCATATCCAGATGTTAAATTTTCCAAAATTGCTCATGCAGTTTCGGAATCTATAGGTAATAAAACATTATTTAATCATTTCGAGTGTGATAAATGTAATTTTGCATTTGGGCAAAAATTAGAGGACGCATTTGGTAAATATATTGCTCCATTCAAGTTCGTTTCTCAGATAAAGGGGAAAAATGGGACTATTACTATTAAAGACATGCCAGAAGATAAAGAGTTATCGTATAAAACTTATCGACTAGAAAGAGGAAGTGGTAGTAATTCGGATAAAAATTACTTCCCACAGGACTATATTATTGAAAAAAGTGGAAGAGGAATTTTCCGAGAAACAGAAGAAGGATTCGCAATTGAGATTCCAAGGAACAGATATAATCCACGCTTGGTGTATGCTGCATTGCTAAAAATGGGATACAGTTTGCTTCCTATTGATTTGTGGGATGAATATGCGATAGGTATTACATCTTTGGGATTATATGTAAGAAATGAACCACCGTTTGACAATAATACTGAATCAGAAAAATATATAAACGGTTTGCCAAATAAAGGAATACTAGCACAATTTCCGGGAATTAACCCCCTGAACGGAGTGTCTGCATTTTTGTATCAAAGGAATGAAAAAGCTCCCTGCGAGTATACAAAATTACTTTTTAGATTGGACTTTTTTAATTTTTCTATCCTCATTCCTATTGTTTCTGATAGAGAAACACAATATTCTAAATTTGTTATCCCTGCTTTTCAAAATAATCCCAGCATAAGTGTTATTGACTTTTCAAAGGAGGAAAAGATATATAC
>NZ_BAAGGY010000018.1:0-68040 GCF_054658635.1 Agathobaculum sp. TL06 | reverse complement strand
GTTGGCTACCTGCCCGAGTCCATGCACGGCGCGGGCTCCCCGCAGGCCCAGCGCATCATGATCGCCCGCCAGTCCAACCTCGAAATGAAAAAAGAACTCGCCAAGAACATCGCGCGCATCAAGTAACCGCAGGCCTTTTTTATTGATGTAAGGGAAACGAAACAAGCGCCCGCAAAATCGTTAAGATTTTGCGGGCGCTTGGTTTATTATAGAAAACTTGCGCCTACAGAAAAGGTTAGAAACAGAAGCCGATGTTTAGATTCGGCATATGAATATACAGACAGATGAAGTGCTGCAGCATGATTCCCGCTCACGTTGGAGCGGGAATGTTTTTTACCGGATGGCACGCCCAAGGCTCATTGAAAGATCGTCCAGAAAAGCGCAAGGAGCGAGAAAACGACGATTCATGGGATGTTTCGCGCGTGCGGTACCGGAACGCCTGAAAAAACGGCGTATGCAAAGAACGGTGATGTACTCTGTCTCAACGCTTTACAGAAAAGTCCATCTGGCGCAAATAGGTGATGCTTAAAATGACAGGAAACGGTACAATATAGGATAAAACGAACGGGAGGTCAGAAAAATGCAGCAAGAAAAAAGTGTTGCGGAGCAAGAAATCCGCGCGTTTGAGCAGCACCTGACACAAGAAGAGAAGTGCGAAGGGACAAAGGAGAAATACCTCAGGGACGTGTATCGCTTTTGGACATTCCTGCAGGGGGCGCCTCTCTGTAAAGAGCGAGTGACCGCATGGAAGGAAATGCTGCTGAAAAAGGGTTACTGCCCAACAACTGTGAACTCTATGCTGGCTGCGGTCAATTCCTTTGTCACTTTTTTAGGGCGGGGGGATTGCCGGGTCAAGGCGCTTCGCGTACAGCGCAGGCTGTTTCGAGAACCGGAGCGGGAACTGACCAGGGAGGAGTACCAGCGCCTTCTGACACAGGCAGAGGAGCGCCTGGCACTCGTGATGGAAACGATCTGCGCGACCGGCATTCGCGTATCCGAGGTGCAGTATATCACGGTGGAGGCGGCGCGCGCGGGCCGTGCTGACATCGCCCTGAAAGGGAAAATCCGGACGATCCTGCTTCCTTCCAAGCTGTGCCGAAAGCTGCTGAAATACGCCAAACGAAAAAAAATCACCTCTGGCAAGGTGTTCCTTACCAGGGGCGGACAGGGCTTATCCAGAAAACAGATATGGGGAGAGATGAAGCAACTGTGCAAACGGGCAAGGGTTGCACCCACCAAGGTGTTCCCGCACAATCTGCGGCACTTGTTTGCCCGTTGCTTTTACCGTGCGTGCCGCGATGTCGTCAAACTGGCGGATATGCTGGGACATTCGAGCATAGAAACCACACGGCTCTATTTGGTCGCTACCGGCGTGGAGCATCAGAAGCAGCTTGAGCAGTTGCGGCTGATTCGGTAGACAAAATTCATGTTTTGCCAACCACTTACATAGACCAATTTTGTCGAATCTTCTTGTTTTGAGTTATTTTACCACAATACTTTATTTTTAACAAGACTTTTTCCGAAATTTTGGTACAACAAACAGACTCGCATGTTCCTGATTTTTTTGCGAGTCTGTTTGTTGTATTTTTTTTGCGTTTTTTAAATAAATACAGGGAAATTTTAGAAAATCATTCTGTATTCTCTTCCCATTCGCACCCAACGGAAGAACAAAACATGAATTTTGTCATGGTCTGGAAAGGAGGGGATGACATGTATATCAAAACGCTGCCGTACACGGCAACCGGCAGGCATTATCCGGCGAGGGCTGCGCCGGAAAAAGCTTTGCGGTAACAGGAAGGGAGGGGAATGTATAGCCCGGCCTTCCGAGGCTGTATGGCCGTTACCGCAGGGCGAACCACGGGCCGCCGGCCAACCGGACGAGGAAAGTCCACGGCGGCGCAACAAAAATCAATATAGTATTTCTTACACAACAACAAGAACAGACAACAAAAAGTGGAGGGGCATACTTATGACAAGATGCAAAAAATCCACGCGCTTCCTATCATGGCTGCTCACTATAGCCATGGTAACCGGATTGATCGGTACAACGCCGGCGCTGGCCGCCGGCGGGGGCCTTACCGATAACCAATCCATTAACAATGCGTTGGATTCCATGAACCTCGACGATGCGAACAAGGTATATTATCTGGATTTCAAGGGAAATCCGGACGTCGTAGGCGATGTGGACATTGACCAGCTTCGGGCGGCATATCCCAAGCTGCAGCTGGTCGAACTGGATAATACGAACATACGCGCGATATCGGGCAATACGACCAGCCCGATCGAGGTAACCTACACCAACACCTTTGCAAACGGCAAAGCGCTTGGCAGCAGCGGCAGCATGCAGTTTAAGCGGAGTGAGGGAAATCTGGTGGCGGTATCCAAGCTGCTCAACACGGTCGGCGTAACGCATTCTGATTATGCGACGCTGGAAGCAGGGCTGGTACGCATCTTGTTTGAGGATGCCGTGCAGGTGGAGGTCAACGGCGGCGCGGCGCAGACGGTATCGCCGAGCGGCGAAGTTGATCTGAGCAGCCTGACGGACGGTTCCTCGAACACCGTGAAGCTCACGCTCGACTATAAGGATAGTACGCAGACCGAGACGTTCACGATCAGCGTGACCGCTTCCAGCCCGACGTATGGGATGACACCGGCGAGCGGGACGCTGTATAAGGGCGGCACGCTCTCGTTCCAGGTGAAAAAGATAGCGGAGGATGGCACGACGATCCTGCCGCTGGACGAGAGCGAGGTGAGCGCGTCCTATGCGCCTGACCCGCAGAACGGCGTTTCGATCAGCAAATCCAAGGCGGGCGATGCGGTCCAGGTCACGCTGAAGGCGAACAGCGACGCGCAAAGCGGCATACTGACGGTAACCGTAGGAGGGCGGACGCTCACCGCAAACGTAACCGTAGCGGACAACCCTGCGGTCAACAGCATTGAGCTGGTGGAATACAACGATGGGGCGGTAAAGACAACCCTTACCGTACCCAACGGCCAGTTGGGAAAGCTCTATATCGTCGGCGGCACCTCGATCTCCTCGCTGGAGTCGGATAACGTGCTGCAGAGCGTGTACACCGGCTCGACCCAATATCTGCTGAAGCAGGCGGATGGAAGCTACCTGCCGGAAAAGTATCTGAGCCAGGTGGAAGCGGTAATCGATGCGGGCAGTCCTGGGCTGCAGGCGGAAATCGTTACCCTGCCCGACCCGCGGGGCGGCGCTGAAAAAGTGCTGGCACTGGAGGTTTCCTCGGGCTATTCCGAGCATCAGAACTGCGGCAGCGATACGGTTCCGGCTATCCAGGTGCATGTGAAGAATGCGGCCGGAAACCCGACCGCAACCGCGAAGCTGAATGTCGAGTCGATCGCCGCGCTGACGCCGGTAGCCTATGAGATTTACAGCATTCCGGATAACGGAAAGTACAGCGTCCTGTCCAAGGGCGATATTGAGGCGCAGATCCGCGCGGAGAACGCGGACTTTTCCCTGATGGCGCGTTATACCGATCCGGACGGCGACAAGGCATATGAAAAGGAACAGGGCGAAGGCGCTGCACTTGTTAAGAACGATAAGGTTTACCTGGTCGCAACGGTGCAGTACAGCGAAGGCGGGGACCGCTTTGTGCTGGATGCGTCCTCCATCCTTGGATGGTACGATACCGACGCGCTGCCGGACCAGAAGTTCACCACTACGGCGCGCAACATCGGCGCGGGTACGGAAAACGAAATACAGGTTGCCGGCTGGCTGGATGACGGGACAGGCCTTTCGGGCTATTCCACCATTCTGCGGCTGCAGGCGAACGGGGCCGGAGAAAGCGGCAGCCTCCTGCTGACAGTGAAAGGCCTGGCGGCCAACCTGGTCCTTCCGGTTACGACGAGCGCGCCGGAGTACACGCAATTCATCTGGGCGCCGGAGAATTACAATCCTTCCATGGATGGCGTAACCAGCTATACGGATGCCCTGGAGAAGCAGAAGCAGGCGATGGCCGGCGATCTGTATGAACTGAACATTCTGGGCGAGGTCACGCCGTCGATCGGGGATACGCTGAGTTATAAGATCTATGGCGTTACCAATAACAACAGCCTGACAGAAGAACAGATCAACCTGCAGGATGCGGCGTTTACCCCCTGGTTTAACGGCAACCCGCAGCAGCCTGACAGCAGAGATGGTCTGGTTTGGGCCGGCACAAATTGGGACAGCAACAGGGTGAAGCTGAACAATATCCAGCTGAATACGGGCTACGGTGATAAGCTGGCGGGCGACAGATTTGTAGACGATCCGGACTGCTACAGCACGCTTTCGCTGACGGGCCGCGCGGATACGCAGGTCAAGATCAGGCTGGGGCCGTCACGGATCACCGGTACGGTCGCGGTTTACGAGGATTCGTACGGCAACTATTACTGGAAGCCGAACCTCTCGAACGATATGACCATGAGCAGCGACGTAACGGCGCTGTCGCAGGATTTTGCGATCCCGTTGGGCAAAACCGGCAAGGTCTACTTTGTGTACACTTTTGCCAATGAATCGTATTACAGCACGGCGGCAGAAAGCTGGAAAGCCGGCATTGTAGCGAGCGGTTATTTTAACGCCGGCACCCCCACGGGCTCTTTTACGGCGACGCTGGAAGCGGACGGCTCGTATACGGTTACGCCGGGCGCAATGGGCTCCGGCACCCTCAGCGGTAATCTGATGGATACGGTCGGCGGCCAGCCTGCCAGTCCGGTAACGATCGGCGGCCACCAGCATGACTATAACGCGGGCGTGACAGGCAACCAGCAAACCGCCTCGATGAGATGCACCGCCGCGATCCCCGCTGCGGCAAAGGCGCATTGGATGAATGCGCCGGCAGGTGCAAAGACGGTTGCCAACGGCTCGGTCGAGGTGGGCGCGCTGGGAGATACTCTGACGTTCGAGATGGATGTGAAGTACAGCGACGGAAGCACCACCGGTCACAGCGCGATCGGCAGCGAAGTCGATGGACTGTCGCTCAAGGCCGTGCCGGAGCGGAACATTGCGGTGGATGCGAATCAGCACGAGCTGCAGCTCCAGGCGCGCAGCGGCGGCAACCAGGTGAGCATTGTCTACACTGACCCGACCAATGGCGCAAACGAGGAGGTCACGCTCCTCGATTATGACACGGGCAGCGGTGCGTATGGCTTCTCGATCAATGTCGGCAATCCGAAGGCGGAGGAGCTTTACATGGTCGCCACGGGCGATAAGGTCAGCGGCTCCGGCAGCACCTATACGGTGACCGGCGGCACGATCGGAGAGACGTACCGGATCTACCCTGTCATCAAGGACAGCTCTTACGGGCTGGAACAGGATCAGGATTTTGATCCGGCGGCGCTGACTTACGACATGGTACAGGAAAAGAGCTATCTGAATTTCCTGAAAGCAGCCGAATTTGATACCAGTTCGGCCTGGCTGCTGACCGGCGCGGCTGGCCTGGTGGTGGATACGCTGCAGACGGACGAGAACGGCTATATCTATTACGAAATGGACATCGCGGCGGATAACAGCGCATTGTCCTCCTATACGGCGGAGTTGGACGCGGCGAGCGTCAGCCTGACCGCCGCCAATACATACCTGTCTTACAACGTTACAGCGGATGCGGCGATCACGGTCAGCCATGCGGCCAATATCGGCGCGATCAATGTTGTGGATATCCTGCCGCAGATGACCAACGCCGGTGTGACGAATAACGAGATCAAGCAGGGTGAAACGGCGAATTTCTCGATCCAATATGCTGTTTCCACGCAGACGAGCGGCACGTCCAACAATTTTATGCTGCCCAGTGAATTCCTTGCGGATGCGCTGCCCGGCTCCGCGGGTTATGACGCCGCGGCGAAGAATGCGCTCAACGTGGAGTATGACGCGGCGGCCAGCGGCAACCTGCCAGAGCCGTCTCTGAGCAGCAGCGGCGATACGCTTAAGCTGACCGCAAGCAAGCCCGGCACATATGTTTACAAGCTCTGGACGATAAACAGCGCCGGCGTCCGCGCCCCCAGCACGGGCGACCGCACCCTGCGCTTTACGGTGAAAGCGGCCACCCTGCCCGCAAAGACGGTGAAGTATGGCGTTCCGACCACGATCCTCAACGAGGTGGATACCATAGCGGGCTGGGCGACCATTGAAGAGAATGGCGGCGGCGGATATCTGGACGCTGCGCTGCTCCGGTCCGGCGTACTGCAGATGGTGAAGAACGAGGATGCGACGGTTACCCTGTCGATCAACGACAGGGACGGCGACCAGCTGGCGGAAATGAGTGTTACTCTGGTCAAGGGTACCGTATCCAGCGCGGCGCTGAACCTCGGCACCGGCCCGTCCAGCTTTGAGGAATTTGCAAACGGCGAAAGCAAGGCGCTGTATTGGGAGGTAGCATACAGCTACACCGATGGCAGCAGCGCGACCGCGGTCGAAGAGATCGCGAGCGACCGGTTTGTGAAACAGCAGACGGATGGCGATCTGACGCTGACGCTGAACGGCGACCAGGTGACCGCGCGCGGCAGTGAGTCCGGCAAGATGGTATACGAGGCGTCCCGCGTCGATGGCTCCAGTGAGTTGTTCTGGGCCAAGCTGAATGCCGGCTCGACCGCGCCCACCTACAACTACGCTTTCAGCGACAACACCACCGCGCTGAATGAGATCACGTCCCTGCGTCTGGATGCGGGCGATACCGATACCGTTTCGGTATTCGATAAGAGCACCAACGCCAAGGCGTCGTTGTCCAGTGTGCAGTCAAATGCACCGACGGTGGTAACGGCGGTGCTGAGCGGCGGCGATATTCAGGTGAACGCCCTTTCGGCCGGCACGGCCACGGTTACAGCCTATCCGAGCGGCGGCGGCTCTGTGAGCTTGACGGTAACGGTGAACGGTACGGCGGCTGTGGGCTATGATGTGACGGGCTTCGTGCAGGACAGCGACGGGCCGCTCAGTGGCGTAAAAATCACGCTGACCGGCGCGACTACTTTTACCGCCACAACGGACAGCACGGGTGCTTTCACCATTCATGGCATTCCGAACGGAAGCTACACAGTGAAAGTGGAAAAGGCAGGGTACCAGACGGAAACGGCCGCCGTGCAGGTGTCCGGTAGCAACGTCTCCGTACCGGCGATCACGCTGACCAAAACACCGGCCGTAACCACGCATACGGTGACCGGCAAGGTGAAAAACAGCAGCGGCGGCGCAGTAAGCGGCGCATCGGTCAAGTTGACCGGCGCGGCTACCTTTACTGCCACAACGAACAGTGCGGGCGATTTCACTATCACGGGCGTACCGGACGGGTCCTACACGGTTACGGTCACGGCAAGCGGCTATAACACTTACTCGGGAAGCGTCGTGGTAAGCGGAAGCGATGTCGCGCTGCCTGCTATCACCCTGACCAGCTCTGGCGGCTCTTCCGGCGGCGGCGGTGGCTCCTCCGGCGGCGGTGGCTCCTCTAGCGGCGGTGGCTCCTCTGGCGGCGGTAGTTCTTCCGGAGGCGGAGGCGGTGGCGCCGCATCCTCCACGCACAGCGTCACGGTCCAGAATACGGCTAACGGCACCGTTACAGTCGATAAGTCCACAGCGTCCAAGGGCGCTACGGTCACGGTTACCGCAAAGGCGGACACGGGTTATGTCCTGTCCTCGGTAACCGTAAAGAACAGCGCGGGCGGCACCGTCACGCTGAAGAAGAAAACAGAGGGCAGCTATACGTTCCAGATGCCAGACTCCAATGTAACGGTTTCCGCAGTATTCCAGGCAGAAACTGATAAACCGCAGGAAACCACAGGTGCTTATACCGATGTGGCGAACGGCGCATGGTATTACGGTTCGGTCGACTTCGTGACGGAAAACGGCTATATGAACGGCGTATCCGGTACGCGATTCGATCCGGAGGGTGTACTCACCCGTGCCATGATGGTACAGATCCTGTACAACATGGAGGGCCGTCCGGCGGCTGGCAGCCCCGCGAAGTTCAGCGATGTGACGGCCGGTGCATGGTATGCCGACGCGATTGCCTGGGCGAGTGCGCACGGTATTGTGACCGGCTATGATAACGGCGCCTTTGGCGTGAACGATTATATCACCCGCGAGCAGATGGCGGCAATTCTGTACCGCTATGCGGAATATAAGGGTAAAGACGTCAGCGGCAGCGCCGCACTTGACTTTGCCGACGCGGGCCAGGTGAGCGCTTATGCGCAGGCACCGGTGAAATGGGCGGTAAGCGAGGGTCTGCTCAACGGCCGCACCAGCACCACGCTGGAGCCTAAGGGTACCGCGACCCGTGCTGAGGTGGCGACGATCATCGAACGCTACTGCAGCCGATAACTGCGGAAGAACAGTAAAGCACGCACACTGCCATGCGGGCTGTCTTATCATGCGCATGAATGCAGTTTTGTGAAAATGGGGAGGCGCGAACTGATCCGACCGAATGGCCATCGTGGATATCAGCGGCCTCACTGGGAATATCAGTTGCGCCTCCCTTTTCCAAAAGAACTATGCAGGAATGGGCCGGCAGAGGCGTTGGATTAAAGATGTGATACAAATAGAGCAGGGATTATGAGAGAAAAAGAACATGCCACTCTATTGCGGGAATACTTGTCCCATGTATACCGGCTGGAGTTATCCTTACAAACGCAGCGATTACTGTGCGAAAAGCTGCGGGAAGAAATGAGAAAGCTGAACCATTACGAGGTTGAACCGCTGCAAGCGCTGAAGCAGCGCCGCGGCGCCGGTGAACTGATTGGAATGGGGCTTGTGGGATTGATCATCAGCATAGGGGCAGGAAGCATGCTGGGGCTGCTGATCCGGCTGTTTGAAGCGGTCTTTTCTGATTTTGGTATGCCGCTGTTGAATTGGGGGCAGCTGAGCCTGATCTGTATTCCGTTGACCAGTCTTCTGTGGATATGGCTGCTGGCATCGGAAGCACTTTACTGGCAGGAAGAAAATGAGCGTATCCGAAAGCAAAACGGAAAGATACAGACCAGAAATGCGCGACGAAAATTCCTGAAAGATATCAAGATACAGATCATCGGCCAGGAGATAGAGGTGCTTGGCGTCAACTGCAAAAGCACAGCGCGCCTGCTGGGATGCTATTACCAGCAGAACCTGATCAGAAAGAAATACCGGAATCTTATTGCGGTCAGCTCTTTCCATCAATACTTCCTGTCCGGACAATGCCAGCGGCTCGAAGGTCCAGAAGGTGCGTATGCCCTGTTTGAAAGTGAATTAGCATGCGGACATGTGGATGAAGTGATCGGACGACAAAACATGATTCAGGCAGTGGAAAAAATATTCTGTGAAGTGCTTCGGATGGCAAATAATTTTCAAAACCTGGAGGAGAATGCCTGCGTTACCGCATTCAATGGCAGTATTGCAGCGCAAAATACGGAATTTGAAAAATGGATAGAGAGCGTTCGGCAAGCATCAAACGAACATGTGGAACAGGATAACGCCAGTGACGGAAGCACATTGACAGCAATACTGTCTGAAAATGGTCCGACCTGAAAGGGGGTGAGGCCGGGGTAAAAGCAATATAGCAAAAAGGTGGTGAGATTCAGAAAAAAGAAAAAGAGAAAAAAGTTTCGTTCCCACAGCGAATCATTAAAATCTCAGCTTAGTAATCCGCAACAGATTACCCTTTAGGCACATAATTCGGTTTTAGGAAAAGGGAGAGCGTGAATCAGTCCGGCCGAACAGCAGTCATGGATACCAGCGGCATCACTGAAATATCCTTTGCGCTCCCCTTTTTCCCTCCTGAAGGTGCTGTGCGGAAAATCACCTAAAAACGTCTCTAAAAAGATGGATAAATATAACGCGGAAATGGTCGAAAACGAAAGGTTGGCGGCTTCTTTTTGCGTTTTATGGAAAAGAATATGCAAAGGAGGAAAGCGAATGACGAGACGCTTATTTTGTAAGCGTTTGCTGAGCATGTTTATGGCCCTGGTCATCGTGTTCGGCATGTTCCCCGCACTGGGGACTACGGCGTTTGCGGCTGACGAGACGACTGCTTCGGATATTGCAACGGCATATCCGTCCGGCGTGGCGTACAGCGTGACCGCACGCGTCGATGAAAGCGTTGGCTTACGAGGCACGGTAACCATCACGCCGGCAGGCGGCAATGCCATAACAGGTATCAGCCCGCTGGATGTGAAAATCCGTGACGGGCAGCAGGTTACCGGCGATACCATGCAGGTAGCGGTTCAGGCCGCGGAAAAATACCGTTTCACGGGCGGCAAAATCGTGGCGCTCGCGCAGGTGGAACACAAGGATAAAACCGTAGACGCGTATCAGCACGTTACCGAGTTCACCGGTGCGTCCACCACTTATACCATACCGAAATTCGGCGCGTATACCGAAAGCGGCGATACGGTAACGGTAGAAATCACGGCCTATGCGGATTTTACCTATCAGGAACCGCAGGCGGACATTACGGTTAATGTAAGCGATGGCAGCATTACCGGAAACGATACAAGCGGTGTGACCAAAAGCGGCGATACCATTCGGATTGATCCAGCGGCGCTGAACGGCAAGGTTGTTAAGATCACTGGCGAGATGATTGGCACGTCATCAAACCAGGTTATCATAACATCAAGCGCGAAAGGCGTGGAGGCAAGCCGCAGAGCAGACATTATTTTGGATGATGTCCTCATGCTGCCGGTTACCGGTACAACCAAAGAAAATTACAAGACGCACCTGAGAAGTTCGCCAGCTAGTAGAGTATCGGTATTTGTGGCTGCCGCAGGCAATACAAACAGGCAGTCCAGTTCTTTCAAGACTGTAAGCGCGCCGATTGCGATTGCGGATGCGGATGTTCATATGACGCTGACAGGCTCCAACATACTGTCCAACAATTCAAGCTATTATGACAGCGGCAGTGTAAATCAGTCAGCTATTATGGTTGATGCAACCGCGAGCCTGGTAATCACGGATAAGTCCACGGGCAATTTGTTTGCGCAGGGTGGCGGCTGCTCCGCGGCGATCGGTTCGTCAGGCACGCAGCCGAGCGGCTTCGTAGAGATCGATGGCGGTACAATACAGGCGTATTCCGCGTTTTCTCAGCATTCGTATGCCGGCATCGGTAACGGCGGCCATTACACTTCCACTGACCCCGGCACGCGCGGCTTTGTCATGAACGGCGGCGATGTGGAGGCTATTGGCTTCCATTATGGCATCGGCGGCAACGGTGGACAGAACATGACCAGCGGCAGCTATGATTCAGATGTCGGCCGGCAGTATATTAATGTTACAGGCGGCACACTGCTCAGCGAGGCGTCTGCAGGTTCGCAGGGCGCAACACTTGGTTGGGCGTATAATAACGACGAGCATGTAGTCCGCATCGGCCGGATCGGAGACAATGACAGTGATTTGTCTGTCACGGCCGTGAACTGGGGCTATGGCGCAGCAATCTCCGGCCGCATGAATTTCTATTCCGGTACGACCGCCGCGTATTCCGGAGAATACGCAGCGGCAATCGGCGGCAACGGTCTCAGCAATGCGGTTGTGGCTAACCCGAGCGAAACGAATGCACAGCAGGGTACTTCGGCAATCACAGGTACGCAGCTTTGTGTATATGGCGGTAATATTACAGCTGTTGCGGGTGCGTTCGAGCAAGAGGGGTATGGCACCTCGCCGTCTACCTGGCGTGGAATCTCGGGGAACCGATCAGATTCTAACGCGATCAATACCATACCGATACTGAAGGGTGAGGTAGGTTACGGCGCAGCGATTGGCGGCGCGAATACCAAGAGCGGCGGTAGCGCGACCTACCTGTTTGGCGGCGCCATGGATGTGCAGTCCAGCCTGTATGGTGCAGGCATCGGCGGTGGCGGTGGATACGGCAGCAACGCAGCAGGCGGCGGCGGTACGACCCGTTTCGGCAGCCTGACCGACCTCTCCAGCGCAAATGCGAAAGCTGTTGATATGAAGGTAAAGGTGAACAGTTCCGTCTATGGCGCAGGCATCGGCGGCGGCGGCTCGCAGTCAGGCAGCGGCGGCGACGGCGGCGATGGACTGTATATCAGCACCAAAACCACGCCGCCATCCGTCGGAGCGAACACGTTCAGCTTTGAGATCAATTCCGGCAAATATGGCGCGGGTATTGGCGGCGGCGGCTCGCAGAGCGGCGCCGGCGGCTCGGGCGCGAAGGAATTGACTATCGACGGCGGCAACTTTTCGATTGTCTCGGGCGGTACGACCAGCGATAACGCGAATTATGGCGCGGGTATCGGCGGCGGCGGTTCCGAGAGCGGCGCCGCGGGCAACGGCCCCACCACGGCGCGGTTGAACGGCGGCTACTTTACGATCAATTCCAAGGGCTACGGCTCGGCGATCGGCGGCGGCGGCACGAATACGGGTACGGCTGGCGGCTGCGGCACGGTTTATGTGACCGGCGGCACCATCACTGCGACGAACAGCTCCGGCAATATCCAGCTCCGCGGCCTGGGCGGCGGCGCGGCCGCAAGTGCGAGCGGTACTTCCAGGGTAGAGGATGGTAATGTCATCATCATTGGCGGCAACGTGTATACGGATGCTGGCACGGAGATCCCGAACAGCAACAACGGCCAGTATGTATGGACGCGCCCGAACAATGCAAACCTGCCCAGCGCGAGCAACTCGTATACCGATCCGGACAACTGGGATGGCACGGTTCCGACGATTACCGGCACGCAGGACCAGTTGAGCCAGACGACCACTGGCCGTTATCAGGAGATTACCGGTATTCCGGCAACCCGTATCGGCCAGCAGGTGTACCAGATACAGTACAGTTTCCCCGCGGCAAACGGAACCACGGGCTCCTTCTTTGACTATGGCACGGAGGATACCTTTGTGACTAAGGGCGAGGATGGGAACGGCGCGATGGCGGTATGGGTACCCTCCGGCTATCGCCTGACGTATGACCTGAATCCGCAGGCCGGCCAGACGGTGACCGAGCAGAACGGCTATCAGGTCGGCGACAGCTCTGAGTGGGCGTCCGGCACCATAGCGCTGATTTTCCCTGAGGATCAGGGCAAGCCCAGTTATGTTTCCAAGGGACAGACGGTGTATCTTGTGCAGCAGGATACCCGGATCACAGAGGAGTTGACCCTGGGTAACGACCCGAATAAGCCGATCAGCGGCATCTATCAGGGTAAGTCCTACGCCACGGGTGGCGGGACGATCTATCGCAGCCTGCTTGAGCATCCGGATGTGGTCAAGGAAAATGACTGCGGTTCGGTAGGTACGGGCAAGGTTTCCACGCCGGTCGTATTCGCCGGTTGGTCTGCGGAAAAAGAAGAGCGCATTTTTGACGTACACCAGGGCTATTACCCCAAGTTCATCGACAGCGTGGACTTTACCACCGCCGACCAGACGGTTTATGCGGTATGGGGCTACGATGAAAACGGCAACGGCATTGCGGACATCGTGGAACAGAACCTGGAAATGAGGTACGACGCAAACGGCGGCATCGGCGCACCGACCAAGGTGGAGCAGGGCATCCCCGGCGCGACGTACACCATTGACAGCAAGGAGCCGACCCATGATGATTACATCTTTGTTGGTTGGAGCCTGACCAGACCGAACAGCGCTGTTACGGCAACCAATAAGGATGATACCGGTATGGCGAATGCCGGCGACAACTATAAGGATATTCTGGCGGACCTGTATATCTACAATGGGCAGAAGAGCTTCGGCTCCGGCGGTGTAGTGACAGGTAAGAAAACGATCGAACAGCAGACGGGCAATATGACCCTGTATGCTGTTTGGGCGGCGGATAGCAACAGTAATAATGTGCCGGACTTCCTGGAGTCGCTGTATACGATCACCTTTACCAATGCGTTGAGCGGCCTGACCGGTGTGACGATGCCCGCGAAGGTGGAGAATCTGCTGCAATACGATAAGGTGAACGTAGGCGGCACTGCGCCGAGCGGTACTGCAACGGCGAACGGTGTTTCCATGCTGTTTGGCGGCTGGACGACGGATCGGACCTTTGCTGAGAAATCCTACGGTTATCCGGACCAGACCGGCGGCATCTCGCGCGCGGAGCTGGAGAAAAAGCTGGTCAGCGAGGTCGTGATCGGGACAGCGGACGTTGCGCTGTATCCGGTATGGCTGGAGGATAAGGGCGGCGATGGTACGCCGGATATCGACCAGAGCGGCGAAAAGCTGACCTATCAGGATACCGCAGGCCTGGTAAGCGCGACCGATCTGCCGGAGGATACCAACCTGTATTACGCAGGCGTAACGCTGGCCGGCGCGAAGCCGAAGCTCCAATACGGCGAGACGGTAATGAAGGCTTCCGGCTACATGTTTATGGGCTGGACGACGGACGCCTCCAAGGGAATCAAGTACGAAAGCACGGATAAGGCGCTGTACGAAGCGAATTTTGTAACCGTAAACGATGCGCCGACCGAGCCGACCGACCTGTATAATAAGAGCTGGAATGGGGAGGATATTACTTTCCCGACCGGCGGGTCACTGTATGCGGTTTGGGCTGCGGACAGCAATAACGACGGTTCACCGGACTGGGATGCGACCGACAGCGACAAGGGACTGAGGGTGTACTACAACTCCGGCCTGAAGCAGCTGCAGCTCGCCGGCGCGGAGTTGGACCAGGAATCGATGCCGTTTAAGGACAAGAAGCTGCAGCAGACCGGTCCGAGCGGCGTGGAAGAGCTGACGACTTACGACGATAACACAGGCGCCGGCTACAATACCGGTGATACGGTCGCGCTCGACCCGACAGTGCCGGTCGTCACGCCGTCTGGCAAGCAGTATGTATTCCTGGGCTGGAGCCCGCTGTTCTGGGAACAGACCATCTTCAACAAGGATGACTTCGGCGCGTTCAAGAACCATCTGGACCTGATCTATGATATCAAGAAAGGCCAGAATGTGAGCGGGAAGAACGAGTTCGGCAATACGGGCAAGCCATATATCTCCGAAAAGGACGCGGGTACGACCCTGGGCGGTCCAGTGAGCACGCGCAGCACGTTCTACTCGCTGAAAGGCGGCGACGTGAGACAGACCGCGTTGATTTCGGACTGGTCCGCCTATGCCGGCGAGGGCCTGCTGGAGTCGGTGACCCAGGCCTCGATCGACTGGAAAAACAATACGGCGTCCAAGAATGACGGCACATATGAAACGACCTCCTGGACCGTATATCCGCTCTGGGGCATCGATGAAAACGGCAACGGCCTGCCGGATATGTTTGAAACCAGATATAACCTGCATTATGAAGGCAATGGGACGGGCGTGCTCAACGTACCGTATGACGAAGCCTGGCTGCCGGGTCAGAACGCAATGCTGAAGGATGAGCGCGATGGCGTAAAGATTTCCCGAAATGACGCTGCCGTCAGCCCGAATCCGCTGGTGTTCATTGGCTGGACAACTGAGCCTCCCGAAAGCAAGGGCGGCAGTCTGAAGGACCATTACGAGGAAAGCGATAAGGCGGCGCTGCAGCAGGTTGCGCTGATCGATAATGTCACTTTCGGCGGTTTTGATATTACGGTTTATGCCGTATGGGGCGTTGACGCGGATGGCAACGGCAAGCCTGATGTGAAGGAGGACGAGTATACCCTTCACTATATGGCGAATACCAACCGCATCAGCGCGGATGGCAGTCCGGCGTTCAAGTCTGAAAAGCATCAGTACCAGGACGTTGTGACGCTGGACTATACCAACAAGCCGACAGACGGCAACTATATTTTCCTGTATTGGACAGAGGAGACCGGCAATAACCTGGGTTACATCTGGAAGGGCAGCGACGACCTGGCCGACCTGCCGGATAAGTGCGAACAGGTCACTTTCAACAGCGGGGATATCAGCGTTTACGCCGTATGGGGCGAGGACACGGACAATAACGGCATACCGGATATCTATGAGAAAGATTACCACCTGTACTATGATGCAAACGGCGGCAGCAACCCGCCGGTAGACAACACCAATTACAAGTGGGGCGACACCGCGTATCTCAACACGGTGGCCGCAGGTATGACGCCGCCGCAGCCGGACTATGTGCTGATCGGCTGGACCACGGCGGATAAGAGCTCGTATCCCTCTGTTTACAAGGGCGGCGATACAACGCCGCTGCCGACGCTTCTGCTGCAGGTCAAGTTTGAGACCAAGGATATCACAGTCAACGCGGTCTGGGGCGAGGACAGCAACGGCAATGGCGCGCCCGATATCCAGGAGGGAAAATATAAGCTGGCGTTCGACCTGAACGGCGGTACCGACCCCGACGGCACGAACTTCGGCAGCCAGTTCCTGAATGAAAAGGTGCAGATCAGCCTGCCCGCAGCGTCACCGGTCAAGGCAGGGGAGACCTTCCAGGGGTGGAGCGACGGCGCCAGCCTCTATCAGCCCGGCGACCGCTTCACGATGCCGGCGAAGAATGTGACGCTGGTCGCCCAGTGGAGCGGCACGACCCCGCCCGTGACCCAGCATACGGTTTCCTATGATGGGAACGGAGGCTCCGGTTCGATGACCGATCCGAACAGCCCGTATAACGATGGGGATACGGTCACCGTGCTGGCAAGCAGCTTTACCGCACCCGCCGGCAAGATGTTTACTGGCTGGAACACGCAGGCGGATGGCATGGGTACGCCCTATGCGGCGGGAGATACCTTTGTGATCCGTGCCAATACCACGCTGTACGCACAGTGGGATTCCGCGACGGTCAACCTGATGTATGATGTCAATGGCGGCACCGCCTCCAGCGGCACCACGGTGGCTGACCCAGGTAATCCGCACAACAACGGCGCCTCGATAACCGTAATGGATATCAATGATCCGGCGCTCGGCTTCACCGCGTCTGCTGGAAAGAAGTTCTTGCATTGGAACACGAGAGCGGACGGCACGGGCCTGATTTACCTGCCGAACGAGACCTTTGTTCTCACGGCGGATACTACGCTGTACGCCCAGTGGAAGGATTATGACGGTGTGACCGAGACCTGGCGGGTCAGCTACGATGGCAACGGTGCGATCAGCGGTTCGACGGTGGATCCGCAGGCGTATCACACCGGCGACAACGCGACGGTACAGAAGAGCGGCTTTACCGCGCCGGCCGGCAGCGTGTTCGACTGCTGGAATACCAAACGCGATGGCAGCGGCACAGACTATGCGCCGGAAGACACGATTTCGAACATTTCTTCGGATATCGTGCTGTACGCACAGTGGAAGCAGGCGGTGCGGGTGACCTACCACGCTAATGGAGGTTCCGGCAGCATGGCGGACCCGAACAGCCCCTATGCGGTAGGCGCCGCAGTAAAGGTGCTGGCAAACGGCTTTACCGCGCCTTCCGGCAAGAAGTTTGACAGCTGGAACACCAAGCCGGATGGTACCGGCACGTCCTATGCGGCGGGCGCTGTCTTTACCATCGCCGCAGATACCGACCTTTACGCACGCTGGAAGACTGACAGCAGTTCCGGCGGCTCCGGCGGCAGCTCTGGCGGCGGCAGCTCCAGCGGCGGCGGAGGCGGCGGAGGCGGCTCCGTCACCAAGTATCCGATCAATGTCCGGCCCTCCGGCGACGGTTCGGCCAGCTCGAATAAGGATGAAGCCGCAGCCGGCGAAAAGGTGACCATCACAACGGATGGCACGGTGGAAAAGATTACGGTTACCGACGAGAATGGCAAACAGGTAACAGTAACCGATAAGGGCAATGGGGAGTACACCTTTACAATGCCCTCTGCTGGAGTTACCGTAAATGTAAAGTTTGAAGACAAGGAAGAACCGACGATGCCCGAGATTACGGATCCGGATGAAACCGGTATTTCGGCTGTGCTGAATACTAAGGATCATATGGCCTATATGCAGGGCGATCCAGCGGGCACGTTCCGTCCGTCCAGCAATATCACCCGTGCGGAGGTAGCAACGATCTTCTACCGTCTGCTGCTGGACAAGAACGTTGAGCAGCAGGGACGCTTTACTGACGTGGCGTCCGGCCAGTGGTATCATGACGCGATCGCGACGCTTGCGGGTAAGGGCATCATCAATGGCTACAATGATGGAACTTTCCGGCCGAACAACGCGATCACCCGCGCGGAGTTTGCCGCCATTGCGACACGCTTTGCAAAGGCAAACAATTCGGGCAGCCTGTCGTTCAGCGATGTTTCGGCAAGCGCATGGTACTATAAGTCCGTGCTTACTGCGGTAAATTACGGCTGGATCAACGGCTATTCCGATGGCACGTTCCGTCCGGATCAGCCAATTCTGCGCGCGGAGGCGGCAAAAATCGTCAACTATATGCTGGGCCGTATCGCGGACCGCAGCGCTGTTGACAGCGGTGCCGGCAGGAACTTCCCGGATGTTACCAAGAGCCATTGGGCGTTCTATGAGATCGCTGAGGCGACGACCGAGCACGAATATACCAGGGAATCCAACACCGTGGAGGAGAACTGGAAGTAATCGGGTCGTGGCTTTCCCTGAGGATAGGAAAAGCTGTGCCCCAGCGTTGACTTAGCCCAACGCAATGAAAAGCGGGGGCCGTCTGCTTTGGATGGCCCTCCGCTTTTATAAAAAAGAGAAAAAGCCAATAGAAAGTATGGATGCGTGGATAAGACTGTGATGCGGATGCAAAGCTGTGTCTGTTCCGTGTGCAGGCCGCTACTGCTGCATTGCGATGCAAGAGGAGAGGATAGAGCAGAACATGAGCTTAAAAGGGGAAGCATTGGATTTCCAAGAGCGGCAAACAGAAGCGGCGCAGGGCGTAATCGTTACTCAGGAACAGATCAAGCAATATTTGGAGCAGCAGCGCCGGACGGGGCTGGCGGAAGAGAGCCTGAAAGGGTACCGGCGCAACCTGATGCTGTTGTATACCGCGCTGCCAGAGGATAAATGCCTGCAAAAAGGCACGCTGCGGCAATGGCGGGACAGAATGCTGGAACAGGGTGTCGCGCCGCGCACAATAAATACGCGGATATCCGTGGCAAACAATTTTCTGGCCTATTTGGACAGGCGGGAGTTTCAGCTTCCAAGGCAGTTAACAGCAGAGGAGCCGGTCCATCCGGAGATGAGTCGGAACGAGTATCTCCGCCTGCTGCAGACTGCGCGGCTGTTGGGACAGCAACGCACATATTTGCTGATCAAACTGTTTGTTACGACGGGGCTGTACATACAGGAACTGCCCAAAGTGACGGTAGAGGCTGTGGGGCAGGGCGGCGTTACGCTGTCGTCCAAGAGCGCGGCCAGATGGATACCGTTCCCTGTCTGCCTGCGGAAAGAATTGCTGGACTATGCAGAGAAAAATGGCATCCGATCTGGCGCGATATTTATCACGCGGACAGGGAAATGCATTGGACGGAGCACGGCGAATTGCCAGATCCGGCGTATATGCCATGACGCCCGGGTGCCGCAGCAAAAGGGGAATCCGCGCTGCCTGAGAAGACTGTATCAGTCGACATTAACGGAACTCAAAGCGAATGTCATAATGCTGATGGAGCAGGCGTACGATCAGCTATTGGAGACTGAACAGGTCGCTATCGGTTGGATAGAGTGAGAACGGTTCAAGTTTGGGGCTATTTTTGGATACAGAAAACGCGCAGACGGCAATGCATCGTCTGCGCGTTTTCACAAAATAAACAGGCTGTGGAGCATGGCTTCCAATAGGGTTAGGAGCTGCGCACAGAATGAGATTTTGCACAACGGAGCTTCGTCTTCTATTGCGAAAAAGTTTATAAAACAAAATAGCCTGCATAATCGGGCGACTATGCAGGCTATTTGTCGTGGTGATCCAGCGGGGATTCGAACCCCGGACACCCTGCTTAAAAGGCAGGTGCTCTGCCGACTGAGCTACTGGATCGTATGAAGTTGAAATGGCAGGGACGGCTGGATTCGAACCAGCGAATGTCGGCGTCAAAGGCCGATGCCTTACCGCTTGGCGACGCCCCTGTATTCGGCTGGGTTGCATGGAGCCGGTCCTTATACTTATAACGCGCTGCATCAAGCAGCGCGTCACAAGGTTTCATATGGGGTGGGTAAAGGGACTCGAACCCTCGACCCTCGGAACCACAATCCGATGCTCTAACCAACTGAGCTATACCCACCATATAAACTGTAGTCAACTGGAGAGATGGCACGCCAGGAGGGATTCGAACCCCCGGCCTACTGCTTAGAAGGCAGTTGCTCTATCCGGCTGAGCTACTGGCGCATATCAATTCCAGCCCGCGCATGGGAAAGGAAATGGAGCGGGTGATGGGAATCGAACCCACGTGTTCAGCTTGGAAGGCTGACATTCTACCATTGAACTACACCCGCGGGTTTTTCTGACGCTTAAATAGTATACCAATTATCAGCGATTTTGTCAATACTATTTTCTGCATCTTTTTTCATATCGTGCGGCAGCACAATAAAAGAGCCTCTTTTGAGGCTCTTTTATTGTGTATGGCTTTTACTGCAGATCGATCGTGACGGCCTGCTCTTCGAGCAGATCCATATCGTCGTCCGGCTGCCAGAAGGACACGCCGGCGACTCTGGCAAGCTCCTCTGCGGTTATGCCGGGGTAATACAGGGTGGCGATGATGTTCCCAGTCTCACGGTCGGTGTAGCTGTCAAAGTAAGCGTTATGGTTGAACGCCAGACGGTTCCCGTCCGCGTCGGTCAGGCTGAACTGACCGTTTTCCTGCCAGGTCACGCCGCGGGTGGAGAAGGTGGCGACCGCCTTGTCCGCGCCGATCTCCAGCGTTTCGAGCGTCAGGCCGTTTCGACCCGCGTCGGTCAGCGGCAGCGCGTCCAGCGCGCCCTGTACCTCGTGGTAGTGATAGCTCCATTTGAACGGGATAATTGTGACCGACTTTGTCGTTTCATCCGCGCCGATGAATTCGAACTGGTTGACCGACCGGCCGAATCCGCTGGCGGTCAGCCCGCCGCCGATGAGGGGCAGATAATTGCCCTTGTTGTCGCGCAGGACGAAGCTGTCCCACGGCATATTGTCGCCGGATACGCGTTCGCTGAGCGTGATGGACGAGCTGAGCGGGGAGACCGACACACGCTCGATGCGCGGGGTGCGTTCTATCGTATAGGGATTGCCCATCTCATCCGTATGGGAGAGGCGTACAGTGAAGTCCTGCTTTGGCTCGACCGTCAGGCTGTCCACCGTGCTCTTGTCGACTGCCAGTGCAAATTGGAAATCCCCATCCTCTGGGCTATTGACGACGTCGCCGGTGTACAGCAGCAGGTCAAACTGGTTGGGCAGTGCTTCCTTGAGTGCCAGCCGGTGCATGCCTTTTAGCGTGCAGTCGTCAACGAAATAGGCCTCGTTGTCGATCGATCCGCTGGTATCCAGCATTTTGCCATCCACCATGGCCAGGAATATGGGCGAGGACCACTTGGCCAGCCAGCTTTCCGGCTCGTCGCCCTCCAGCCGCTCGAGTGGGGCTTCGCCCGTCATGGTGTAGAAAACGGTCATATAGCTGTCGTCCACCGCGATGTTGTCGATGGTCAGCGTCACGCCGTTCACAGTCTGGCTCGCGCCGACCGCGGCGTTGTAGGCTTCATATTGTGCCTGGTCGGCGGCGTATTCCGAACTGCCGCTCCCGCTGAAGTAGTCGATCGCGTTCCGCGTCATTTCCAGCATGGCGGGCGCGGCCGCCGAAGCGCCCACGACCAGCGCCGCTGCCGCGGCGATGCACACGGCCATGCGGAGCGGGCGGCGCTTTTTCGTGGGCTGTGTTGTCCGTGCGGGCAGAGTATCGAGCAGCGCGTCCATACGGCTGTCAAAGCCGTCGGGCGTGGGGCAGTCCTCCCGCGCGGCGCGCGCTTTCAGTTTTTCGTCAAACGTCATGGTCTATTCCTCCTCTAACAGCGTGCGCAGACGGCTCCTTGCGCGGGAAAGGCGGCTGCGCACCGTGCCTTCGCGCACGCCGAGCGTTTTGGCGATCTCGGCGGTGGTCATATCTTCGTAATAGAACAGCACGGTCGCGATCCGATGATCCTCCGGCAGACGGCAGACCGCGTCCCACAGGCCGAGGTCGTGCCGGTCCTCCGCACCGCCCGCGAGCGGCTCGAGGTCGTCGGTATAGGTCACGCGCGCGCCCTTGCGGCGATGCTCGTAGGCGCAGTTGACCGTGATCTTGATGAGCCAGCCCTTGAGCGCCCGTTCCTCACGCAGCCGCCCGAAGGCCTGCCACGCGCGTAAGGTCGCTTCGCTGACCGCGTCCTCCGCGTCCGCGTCGCTGTCGAGCAGGGCGCGCGCCGCGCGGTACATAGCGTGCCGGTGTGCGGTCACTGCAGCGGCAAACCGCTCGCGCGCATCCTCCTGCATACCAGTTAATATCATTTCCATCGTTTCACCTCGTCTCCGTTGTCCGGACACTATTAAGATGCACCGCAGGCGCGGTTTGTTCCCCGGAAAGAAGGGATTTTTTCAGCGTTTGCACGGGATGCAAAAACAGCCGGACGGAAGCGCCGTCCGGCTGTCGTTTTTTTGAGGGGGTCAGATAGTATCCAGTACCAGCTTCCCGTCCGCGGCGTGCAGGTATGCGCCGGAAAGCGGGCGCTCGCCTGTGACGATCGCGGTCGCAAGCGGGTTCTCGATCTCCTTTTCGATCAGGCGGCGCAGGTTGCGCGCGCCGAACTTGAGGGAGAACGACTTTTCGGTCAGGTAGTCGAGCAGCGTGTCGTCCCAGGTCAGGCGAAGCTGCCTGCCCGCCAGCGTATCGCGCAGCTCGCCCAGCATAATGGTGGCGATGCGGCGGAAATCGGCGTTTGTGAGCTGGTTGAACGCAATGATCTCGTCGATACGGTTGAGGAATTCGGGGCGCATGATATCCTCCAGCGCCTTCATCGCGCGCTCCTTGCTCTGCTGGGATACCGTGCGGCCGAAGCCCGCGGGCGTGCCGCCGGTCGCGGAGCCGGCGTTCGAGGTCATGACGATCACCGTGTTTTCAAAACTCACCACGCGGCCCTGCGCGTCGGTCAGGCGGCCGTCGTCAAGGATCTGCAGCAGGGCGTTGAGCACATCGGGGTGCGCTTTTTCGATCTCGTCGAACAGCACGACCGAGTACGGGCGGCGGCGGATCTTTTCGGTCAGCTGTCCGGCCTCGTCATAGCCGACATAGCCCGGGGGCGAACCGATCAGGCGGGAAACCGTGTGCTTTTCCATATATTCCGACATATCCAGCCGCACCAGCGCGTCCGGCGAGTCGAACAGGTCGAGCGCGAGCTGTTTGACCAGCTCGGTTTTGCCCACGCCGGTCGGCCCGACAAACAGGAAGGACGCGGGCTTGCGCTTGGGGCTGATGCCCGCGCGCGAGCGGCGGATGGACGCGCAGACCGCGTCCACGGCCTCGTCCTGGCCGATCACATGCGATTTGAGACGGCTCTCCATATCCCGCAGCCGCGCGGATTCCTGCGCTGCAACCTTGGAGGCCGGAATGCCGGTCCAGATCTCAATGACTGAGGCGAGGAGCTGCTCGTCAACCGCCGGGGCGGGCTGGGTCAGCAGCTCGTGCAGCCGGCCCTCCACCTGCAGCAGACGCTGGCGGCAGGCGGCGATGCGGGCGTAGGTGTCCTCCTGCTCGGTGCGCGCGCTGGACTGGGTCAGCAGGTCGAGCTGGGTCTGCAGGCTTTCCAGCTCCGCCTGGAGCGCGGGGATTTCGGAAAGCTGCGGGGAGTCCAGATTGAGGCGCGAGCAGGCTTCGTCGATCAGGTCAATGGCCTTGTCGGGCAGGAAACGGTCGGTGATATAGCGCTCGCTCATCTCGGCGGCGCGGCGGCACATCTCGTCGGACACGGTCACGCCGTGGAAGGTTTCGTAATAGGTGCGGATGCCCTTGAGGATTTCGGTGGTTTCCGCGACCGACGGCTCGCCGATATACACCGGCTGGAAGCGGCGCTCGAGCGCGGCGTCCTTTTCAATATACTTGCGATATTCCTTGAGTGTGGTCGCGCCGATAACCTGGATATCGCCGCGCGCGAGCGCGGGCTTGAGGATGTTTGCCGCGTTCATCGAGCCTTCGGAATCCCCCGCGCCGACGATGTTATGCACCTCGTCGATCACCAGGATGATGTTGCCGAGCTTTTTCACCTCGTCGATCAGGCCTTTCATGCGGCTCTCAAACTGCCCGCGGAACTGCGTACCCGCGACGAGCGCGGTCAGATCGAGCAGGTGGATCTCCTTGTTCCGCATCTTGAACGGCACCTTGCCCTCGTTGATGCGCACCGCCAGCCCTTCGGCCACGGCGGTCTTGCCCACGCCGGGCTCGCCGATCAGGCAGGGGTTGTTCTTCTGGCGGCGGTTGAGGATCTGGATCACACGGTCGGTTTCGCGGTCGCGGCCGACGATATGGTCGATGCGGCCCTCGGCAGCCTTGCGCGTCAGGTTTTCACAGTAGTTGTTCAGGTATTTGCGCTTTTTATCCTCGCGCGGGGGCGCCTGGGTGCGCGTGCGCGCGCTGTCGCGCAGCGGCGTCTGCGGCGGCAGAGGCGAAGCGGGGGAGGACGGGACCGGCGCCGCAGGGTCGGTTTCATGCGGCGCGTCGTCGTCCGACCCGTCCGAGCCGGCAGGCACCAGGTCGTTCAGGTCGGACAGCGAGCCGATCTCGCCCGAAAGGGCCTCGAGGTCGTCCTCGGTGATGCCCATTTGCTCCATGATATTGTCGAGCGGCTTGACGCCCAGCTCGCGCGCGCATTTCAGGCACAGGCCCTCCTGGGTCGTTTTGTCCGGCCCTTCGATCTTGGTGATGAAGACGACCGCGATATTTTTTTTGCATCGCGAGCACATTGGCATGTTCATAATGTGAAATCTCCTTTTCGGAAGTAGGGGGCGCGGTTAGATCGCCACCGGCAGTATATCCATCAGTTTTGCCAGCAGCAGGGTATTTGACACCCGCTCAGGTGAAAGACAGCCGAGCGAGGAGTAGGTGATGGGGAAAAACCACTCGATGCCGAGCAGCAGCAGGGCAACCAGCACAAGGCCGGTCACGGCGCCGACAATGCCGCCGGCGAGCGAATCCAGAATGCCGAGCGGCGTCAGGTGGGCGATAAAGTGCAGGCTTTTGGCCGCAAAGCTGATGATCCAGCCGAACAGGATCGCGCACAGCAGAAGCAGCAGCAGAAAAGCGATGCTTTCGGCCATGCTGGTCGCGGCCTCGGTCACGGTTTGGCGCAGTCCGTCGAGCAGACCGGCGGCCTCGCCCAGCGCGGCCTGGTTTTGAAAAATATCGCCCACAATGGGGGTTACGACCCACTTGGCAACAATCGGGGCGGCGGCGCGCGCGGCAAAGAACGCCGCGGCCAGGGCAATGAGCTTGCCGACCAGGCCGTACAGCGAGCCGAAGAAGCCGCGCCGGAAGCCCAGAACCATACAGATCAGCACCACTGCGAGAATGACGAGGTCCGGCAGGTTGAGCAGCCCCTTGAGCAGGTCTAACAATAGATCAGCTTGCATGGGAGATATCCTCGGATTGTTCAGAATGCGCGGTAAACAGCCGCGTGTTTTTGGCGTACAGGGCGAACAGGGTGCCGTCGTCCGTCAGCAGCACACGGCGCGCGCCGACAGCCTCGCTGTTATGCCAGAGCGGGGCGGCGCTGCTGTCATATACCGATACGCCGGAGGAGGTGAGCACGGCAAAGCCCGCGTTTGACAGGGAGACCGCGGACGGCTCCTCGGGCAGGGAGAAGGGGCCGTTCAGTACGCCGTCCTCCTGTACGGTATACAGGTCGCTGCGCGCGCCGCCGGAATAGGAGCGGGTGGCGAGCACCACCGCGCCGTTCTGCATGGAAAAGGCGAGCAGGTCGCTGGAAACAAAGGTCAGTACATGCTCGGCCCCGCCTTTCCGGTCGGCCAGGTAAAGCCCGTCATCCGCCAGGATGGCGGCTGTGCCGTTGGACAGGAAGCGGACGTCGATGCCGAGCGTCCCCTCCAGCACCGCATCCGCAGCCAGCTCGCCGCTGGAAACGGTGTAAAGCAGCAGGTGGGAGTCGAGCATGACCCCGTCCTGCCGGAAGGCCAGCGCGGCGAGCGTTTTGCCATCCGGCGAGAGCGCGGCCGATACGATATAGTATTCCGAGGATTGGTATTTGAAAACCTCTTTGCCGCTGGTATCATATACGGCCGCCGCGGTGCGGTAGCCCTGCTCGTCTGTAACGAGCGCAAAATGGCCGTTTTCGGCAATGCTGCCGGTGATGATCGGGGAGGTCAGCTCCAGCTCCGCAGCAGCGGAGACCGAATTGGTCAGCACGGCTTTCGTGCCGCCGCGGTCAAAGGCGAGAACGTAATCGTCGCAGGCCTCCACCACGGGGGCGGTATAGCCGAGCGTCTGCCGCAGCGTTACCAGGCCGCCGGGCTTGGCAAGGAACAGGGAATCGCTGTCCGCATAGGCCAGACCGGATTCAAACAGCGCCGCATCGGAAAACGAGCCGTTTTCATAGGCGATTGTGGTCGCGTCGCCCTCATGCTCCCGCAGGCCCGCGATTGCGTAGCTGGCAAGGCTTTGGATGGAAGCGGGCGTGAAAAGCCGGTAATTGGAAAGCAGGAACAGGAAAACCGCGATCACAAGCAGCCAGCCGCAGGCGGTGCGCAGCGTGGTGACAATGCGCACACGGATATCCTTGCTTTCGAGCAGCAGCCTGCGCCGTTCTTTTTTGGAGGACGGGAAACGGATGATATTTTGTTTTGTTTTCCTGGTCTTTTGGGTCAAATGCTTCCGCCTCCTCATTGTATCGCGTTTTGGGGATAAAAATGTGAATAAAAATTAAATTATCGGGCGTATATGGAACGGGCCGCATAAAAACGGGTTCAGCTTCCGAGCTGGAATGGGTCGAGCGCGGGGGTATGCTCGTACCACAGGCGGTTCATGAACAGCCCGTTCGCGGGCAGGGTGGGACCGGCCTGCTCTCGGTCGCCCGACCGCAGGATCGCGGTGACGTCGTCCGGCGTCAGCTTTCCGCCGCCCACATAGGCCAGCGTGCCTGCGATGGCGCGCACCATGTTGTACAGGAACCCGTCGCCGCAGACGCGGATGCGGATGAGCTCGCCCACCGGCTCAACCTCGCACCAGAACACGGTGCGCACCGTGCTTTTGACCGGCGTACCCTGGCTGCGCACGGCAGCGAAGTCCTGCCTGCCGACAAAGCGCTGCGCGCCCTGCTGCATTTTCGCAAGGTCGAGCGGGTAGTGGTAGCGGTAGGCGTAGCGGGCATGGAACGGGTCGCGCAGGGCCGAGGGATAGATATAGTACGCATATTCCTTTTTGGTGCAGTCAAAGCGGGCGTCGAACGCCTCCGGAACGGCGGCCGCGCCGGAAACCGCGATATCATCGGGCAGGAAGCTGTTCAGCGCATAGGGCAGGCGCGCCATCGGGATGGTGCAGTCCGCCCGAAAGCTTGCGACATACCGGCGCGCATGCACGCCGGAGTCCGTGCGCCCCACGCCGGAAACATGCGCCTTCTGGCCGAGCAGACGGAAGACCGCGGTTTCCATGCTCTCCTGGATGGAGGGGCCGTTTTTCTGAATCTGCCAGCCGTTGTAGTTCGTCCCGTCATAGGAGAGGACAAGCGCGATGTTCATAGGCCGTACCGCCCCAGCGCGATCACCGCGCCGATCACAACCGCGAAAATAACGCACGCGCAGATATCCACGCGTTCGATATGGAGCTGCTTCATGCGCGTGCGCCCCACATCGCCGCGGTACAGGCGGCACTCCATCGCAGTGGCCAGCTCGTCCGCGCGGCGGAACGCTGAGATGAACAGCGGCACCAGAATGGGGATCATCGCCCTGGCGCGCTGGATCAGGTTGCCGGAATCAAAATCCGCGCCGCGCGCCTTCTGGGCGGAAATGATCTTTTCGGTCTCCTCGATCAGCGTCGGGATGAAGCGCAGCGCGATCGACATCATCATGGAAAGCTCATGCACGGGCGCGTGCAGCTTTTTCAGCGGCGAGAGCAGGCGCTCCAGCCCGTCGGTCAACTGGATGGGGGAGGTGGTATAAGTCAGCATGGAGGTCGCGATGATGAGCAGCATCAGGCGCAACACCATGAAGAACGCGACCTTGACGCCCTCCCAGGAGATATGCAGGAAGCCCCACTGCCACAGATATTCGCCCGTGGCGCTGGGCGTGTAGAACAGGTTGAGCACCGCGGTGAACGCGATGATGAACAGGACCGGCCGCAGCCCGCGCACGACAAGACGAGGCGAAATGCCGGAAATGCCGATGACCACGGCAAGGAAAGCGATCACGACCGCATAGGAAACCGGACCGCCCGCCAGGAACAGTGCGATGATGAACACGACCGTCAATACGATTTTAACGCGCGGGTCGAGCCGGTGTACCGCGCTGTCGCCGGGGAAAAACTGGCCGATGGTAATGTCCTTGAGCATCAGTGCGCCGCCTCCTTCCGCTTGCAGGCGCGCAGCGCTTCCAGGGCCTGCGCGACGGTGAATACCGAGGTGTCCACGGCATGCCCGCGTTTCTTCAGCTCGAGCATGACCTTGGTAATCATGGGGATGTCGAGACCGGCCGCGACGATCTCCTCCGCGTGGGAGAATACCTCGCGCGGGGTGTCGCAGAACAGGACCTTCGCGTGGTTCATCACGAGCAGGCGGTCGGCCAGACGGGCGATGTCCTCCATGGAGTGTGAAACGATCAGCACGGTCGCGCCGGACTGGTCGTGGTACCGCTTGACAAGGCCGAGGATCTCATCCCGTCCGGCAGGGTCGAGGCCGGCGGTCGGCTCGTCCAGCACGAGCACGTCCGGACGCATGGCAATTACGCCCGCGATGGCGACGCGGCGCTTCTGGCCGCCGGACAGCGCGAACGGGGACTGGTCGGCAAGGCCGGCGTCCAGCCCGACCGCGGCCATGGATTCGCGCACGCGCTCGTCGACCTCCTCCTGCGGCAGCTTCATGTTGGTCGGACCGTAGGCGATATCTCGGGCGATCGTCTCCTCGAAAAGCTGGTATTCCGGATACTGGAACACCAGGCCGACGCGGAAACGGGTTTCGCGCGCGCATTTGCCCTTTTCGTTCCAGATGGGCTGTCCATCCAGCAGTACCTCGCCCGAGGCGGGCCTCAGAAGGCCGTTGAAATGCTGGATCAGGGTGGACTTGCCCGAACCGGTGTGGCCGATCACGCCGAGGATCTCGCCCTTTTGTATTTTCAGGTCAACATGGTCGAGCGCGGTGCGCTCAAAGGGGGTGCCTGCCCCGTAAACGTAGGTCAGGCCCCGTGTTTCAAGAATCGTTGACAATGGGTTCTCCTCCCATATGGATTGATGTGCGGGGGTGAAAGGCGTGCGGCGCGCCCGGCCGCTATGCCAGATACTGTTCCAGGGTATCCGCGCATTCACCGATGGAAAGCGCGTCGATCGGCAAGGCTTCGCCGTCCTGCCGGTCGAGGCTGTACAGCACCTCAATGGTCTGCGGCACGGTGAGCGACGCGGCGCGCAGCGTGTCCACCTGCGTAAAGATTTCGCGCGGCGTACCGTCCATCAGCACGTTTCCCTGATGCATGACCACCACGCGCTGCGCCTGCACGGCCTCGTCCATGTGGTGCGTGATCAGGATGACCGTGATGCCGTACTGGCGGTTCAGCTCGCGCACGACCGCCATGACCTCGCGCCGCCCCTGCGGGTCGAGCATGGCGGTGGGCTCGTCAAGCACCACGCAGCGCGGCATCATGGCAATCACGCCCGCGATGGCCACGCGCTGCTTCTGCCCGCCGGACAGGCGGTGCGGCGCCTGCTTGCGGTATTCGTACATGCCGACCGCGCGGAGCGCCTCGTCCACCCGTTTGCGGATCTCGGCGGGCGGCACGCCCATGTTTTCGAGCGCGAACGCAACGTCCTCCTCCACGACCGTGGCGACAAGCTGGTTGTCCGGATTCTGGAACACCATGGAGACGGTCTTTCGCACCTCATAGGTGTTGCTCTCGTCCCGCGTGTCCATCATATCGACATAGCACACGCCGCCCGTCGGCAGACGGATGGCGTTGAAGCAGCCCGCGAGGGTGGACTTGCCCGAGCCGTTATGCCCCAGCACGGCGACGAATTCGCCGCGCTTGATCGAAAGGTCCACGCCCTTCAGAACGGGTACGGAAAGCTGTCCCTCCTCCGCGGGATAGGCGTATTGCAGGTTTTCTGTTTTGATGATCTCGGACATAGCTTTTCATCCTTAAAACAATCAGAATTTCGGGCGGTTGGACTCATTGTTCGCGTCCTTGACCGCCTTTTTAATGACAAAATACAGCGCGGTCAGAAAAACTGCCGCGTTAAAGATACGCGGGATACTAATGATTAGAAAACCCAGTAAATGGTTTGCTATAAATTCCATTGTCAAATCAAATGCCTCCTGTCAGGAAACAGTTCGTATTTTTACACGCTGGATACAGCCGTATCCGTTATTCCGCCGCAATAAACCGCGCGCTCGACCCGCACGGCAATACCAGTCCGGTCGCTTCGACCGGCAGGCCAAGCTCCTGCGCCTCGATGCGTCCCGCGGCGCGTTTGGCCGCCGTGATGCCGAGCAGATAGGCCATGACGGACGGAGCCAGTCCGGTGGAATAGCTGGAAATCAGCACAAACAGCGGCTTGTCCGACAATACGTTCATCGTCATTGCGACAAACTCGGCCACGTCCTCCTCGATCTTCCAGGTCTCGCCCGAGGGGCCGCGCCCGTAGCTCGGCGGGTCCATGATGACCGCGTCGTATTTGCGGCCGCGCCGGATCTCACGCTGGACGAATTTTTTGCAGTCGTCCACGATCCAGCGGATCGGGCGGTTGGAAAGGCCAGAGGAGGCCGCGTTCTCGCGCGCCCACTGGACCATCCCCTTGGAGGCGTCCACATGGCAGACCGATGCGCCCGCCGCCGCGGCCGCGAGCGTCGCGCCGCCCGTGTAGGCGAACAGGTTGAGTACGTTGACCGGCCGGCCCGCGTTCCGCACCATGCGGTCAATGAAATCCCAGTTGGCGGCCTGCTCGGGGAACAGGCCGGTATGCTTGAAGCTCATGGGCTTGAGCTGGAACGTCAGCTCGCGGTAGCGGATGGCCCACTGCTCGGGCAGGCTGCGGATTTCCCACCTGCCGCCGCCCGCGTTCGAACGGTGGTAGATGGCGTTGGGCCTGTCCCACGCGCGGCAGGACGCCTCGCGCGGCCAGATGGCCTGCGGGTCCGGCCGCACCAGCACTTGACTGCCCCAGCGTTCGGCCTTTTCGCCGCCGCCGCAGTCAAGCACAGCGTAATCCTTCCAATTGTCCGCAATCCACATAAACACATTCCTCGTTTGGTGAGAGATTTACACAATTTATCAGTATCTATTCTAACACCAAAAAGCGGGCGGCGCAATGCAAAAGAAATCCCGCCGGAGGGGCGGGTTTTTATGAAAAACGGCGAAAACGGGCTGTGTACGCCGCCCGCAGCGCCGGAAAAGCAAACCGGACTGCGACCGCAGTCCGGTTTTGAGAAAGACGGGACAGGCGGGGTCAGGCGGTCTGCGCCTGCCGCGCCAGCCTGCGCGTGATGATTACGAACATCGCCACCGACATGACCACGGAGAACAGGTCGGCGATCGGCTGGGTGAAGATGATGCCGTCCAGCCCGAGCAGGGCGTTGAACAGGAACAGGCAGGGGACGAACACGAAGCCCTGCCGGCTGACCGCCAGCGCCAGCGACGCGGCCGCGCGCCCCATGGCCTGCAGGGCATTCTGCAGCACGAACAGGACACCGAGCACGGGCGCGGACACCATCAGCGCGCGCAGCATGGGTACGCCCGCCTGGATCACGTCCGCGTCGTTGATGAACACCGAGATGATGCGGTCCGCGGCGAAGTAGTAGGCCACGGTCAGGACCGCGCCCATCACCGTGGTGCAGACGACCGAGAAATTGACAACCCCGCGCAGGCGTTTGATGTTGACCGCGCCGTAAGCGTAGCCGATCAGCGGCTGCACGCCCATCGCCAGGCCGAGCTGCACAAATACCACCAGCATGTTGGCCTTCATCGCCACGCCCATGCCCGCCACCGCGTTATCCCCGTAGGCGGCGAGGAAGTTGTTGAGCAGGATATTGGTCAGGCTCATCAGGATGTTGTTGAGCGAGGCGGGCAGGCCGATGGCCACGACGCTGCCGATCACGCCGCGCACGGCAAAATCGCGCGGGCGGATGGAGAGCACGGTCCTGCCGCGCAGGAAGTAGCACAGGTAAAAAACGCAGGCGCAGATGTTGCCGATCACGGTGGCGATGGCGGCGCCGGCCACGCCCCAATCCAGCGACAGGATCATGATGGGGTCGAGGATGATGTTTACCACCGTGCCGATCATGTTGCCGACCATCGAGGCGGTCGCCGCGCCCTCGCCGCGGATCAGGTTGCAGAACGCATTGGCAAAGATGATGAACGGCGCGCCGAGCGAGATCCAGAACAGATAATCCCACGCATAGCCCACCGTGTTCGCGCTCGTGCCGATGACCGACAGGATGAACGGCATCGCGGCCAGGAATACGAAGATCATCACCACGCCCAGCGCAAGCGAGCCGTAGCAGCAGAATGCGCAGGCCTGTTTGGCGCGCCCGCCCTCGCCCGCGCCCAGCAGGCGCGAGATGAGCGACGAGCCGCCGATGCCGAACATGTTGCCCAGCGCCATCAGGATGAGGAACACCGGCGTGGCGACCGATACCGCAGCCACCTGGTTCGCGTCTCCGGTCTGGCCGACGAAAAAGGTGTCCACCATGTTGTACAGCACCACGACCAGCATGCTCAGCATGGTCGGCACGGCCATCTGTGCAACCGCCTTGGGGATGGGCGCGTCGCGGAATACCGTATCGTTATTTTTGCTCATATCATTACCTCCTGTAATCTCGATAAATAAGTAGCACGCTACATAAATAAGCGAAAAAATGCTTAAGGATCGCACACATTGTGGTAGACGCGCGCCAGATACTGCCCGAGCTGCGCCAGCTCCGCGTCGGAAAAGCCGCGCACGGCGCGTGCGTCCATGCGGAGGCGCGTCTGTTCCATCACGCGGCGCACCTCGTCGTAGCGTTCGGTCAGCCGGAGCACGCGGCAGCGGTGGTCGCGCGGGGAGACCGCGCTGGTCAGGAAGCCCTTGTCCTCCAGTCGCCGCACCAGCCCGACCACGGTCGGGTGCTTGAGCCGGAAATGCCGCGCGATATCCTGCAGGGTGGTTTCCTCCCCGCCGCGCTGGTCGAGGAACAGCAGCACGTCGCTCTGCGCCAGCGTCAGCCCGAGCGGGCGCAGCACCGCATCTGCCTGCGCGCTGAAATGAATATTGATCATTTTCAGATACTCGCCCGGGAACGGGAACTGCGGCATGGCGATACCTCCCTGAAATAAGTAGCTTGCTATGTAATTATAGGAAAACACCGGCCGTTTGTCAACGGCCGGTGTGGATTTATTTTTTGCGCTTGGCCTTGGCCCAGCCCTTCTTTTTGGGTGCGGCGGGACGCCCTGCCCCCGTGCGGGAGGGCGCACGGCCGGCCGCGGCCTTTTTCGCCGGGGCGGAGGGCTTTTTCGCCGCCGCAGGCGGCTGCTCGCCGCGGTGCGGGCGGATCAGACAGCCTTTGCCGTAGCCGATCAGGTCCTCGCGCCCGGCTTTTTTGAGCGCCGCCAGCACGATCGGCCGCTTGTCCGGCCGCCGCCACTGGAGCAGCGCGCGCTGCATGGCCTTTTCCTCGGGCGTTTTGGCCACATAGACCGGCTGCATCGTGCGCGGGTCAAGTCCGGTGTAGTACATCGCGGTCGAGAGCGTACCCGGGGTGGGGTAGAAGTCCTGCACCTGCTCGGGCATATAGCCGACCCTGTTCAGGTATTCCGCCAGCAGGATCGCGTCGTCCAGCGTCGCGCCCGGGTGGGAGCTCATCAGATAGGGGACCAGATACTGCTTGCGGCCCAGCTTCTGGTTGATGCGGGCGTACCGCTCGCGGAACTGTTCGTATACAGAAAATGATGGTTTGCCCATATAATACAAAGCGTTATCACTCATATGCTCGGGCGCAACCTTGAGCTGGCCCGAGATATGGTGCTCGACCAGCTCGCGGAAAAACGTGTCGTTGCGGTCGGCCATCATGTAGTCATAGCGCAGGCCGCTGCGCACGAATACCTTTTTAACGCCGTCAAGCTGGCGCAGTTCGCGCAGCAGCCCCAGATAATCCGTGTGGTCGGCTTCGAGGTTTTGGCACGCGGACGGGAACAGGCAGCGCTTGTTTTTGCACAGGCCGTGCTCCTCCTGCTGCTTGCAGGCAGGGAAGCGGAAATTCGCGGTCGGCCCGCCGACGTCGTGGAGGTAGCCCTTGAAGCCGGGCATCTGCACGATCTGTTTGGCTTCCGCGATCACGCTCTCGTGGCTGCGCGCCTGGATGTACCGCCCCTGATGGAAAGCGAGCGCGCAGAAGTTGCACGCGCCGAAGCAGCCGCGGTTGTGGATGATGGAGAACTGCACCTCCTGAATCGCGGGTACGCCGCCCAGCGTCTCATAAGACGGGTGGTAGGCGCGCATATAAGGCAGGGCGTACACATGGTCCATCTCCGCGGTGGTCAGCGGGAGGGAGGGCGGGTTCTGGATCATCACGCGCCTGCCGTGGCGCTGTAAAATCGCCCTGCCGCGCACATGGTCCTGCTCGTCGTACTGCGTTTTGACCGAGCGGGCGTAGTCCGCCTTGCGCGCGCACACATCCTCGTAGGAGGGGCATTCAACCGCGTCGAACGCCAGACCCTCCGCATCGTGCGCCAGATAGGCCGTGCCGCGCACGCCCACGCAGGCGTCCGCGCCCTTTTTGCCGTGCTTCAGGTTACGCGCCAGCTCGAGCACCGAGCGCTCGCTCATGCCGTACATCAGCCCGTCTGCGCCCGTGGACTCCAAAATGGAGGGCATCACGCGGTCGGCCCAGTAATCATAGTGCGCAAAGCGGCGCAGGCTGGCTTCGATGCCGCCGAGGTAGACCGGCACCTCCGGAAACGCGCGCCGCGCAAGCATGGCGTAAACGGTCACCGCGCGGTCGGGGCGCTTGCCCGCCCTGCCGCCGGGAGTGTAGGCGTCGTCCGAGCGGCGCTTTTTGGCCGCGGTGTAGTGCGCAACCATGGAGTCGATGTTGCCGCCGTTGATGAGCACCGCGTAGCGCGGCCGTCCCATGGCGAGGAAGTCGCGCTCGTCGCGGAAATCCGGCTGGCTGAGGATGGCGACCCTGTAGCCCGCGTCCTCGAGCACACGCGAAATGATCGCGGTGCCGAACGAGGGGTGGTCGACATAGGCGTCGCCGGTGACGAGCAGGAAGTCGCAGTAGAACCAGCCGCGTTCCTGCATATCCTGTTTGGAAATCGGGAGAAAACCGTTCATAAATCCCCTTTCGCTTTGCAAAGCGTGAAAAGACGTGTATCATAGAAGGAAGCGGTCCGGCAAGACGAAAAAGCGGTTGGCCACGCTCCTGCAGAGAAGGTGGTTTTTATGGAGAGTGTGCGGCAGATTATTTTGCTGCTGCTCCTTCTTGAAATCGTCAAGACCATAAAAAAATAACCGCCCCCGACCAAGGTTTGCGGTTATTTTTCAAAATAGCGTAAAACGCGGGTCAACCGTCTTTGCCGGGCTGCCCTTTTCTATTTTCATTATAACGGATTTGCACCGTTTGTCAAGCCCATCCCTCAGTTGTCGAGGTAGAACTGCACCAGCTCCTGCATCAGCTCGTCGCGGTCGATCTTGCAGATCAGGCTGCGCGCGTTATTGTGGTTGGTGATGTACGTCGGGTCCTCGGAGAGGAGATAGCCTACGATCTGGTTGATCGGGTTATAACCCTTCTCCTTCAGCGCGTCATATACTGCGGTCAGCGTGCGCTTCATCTCCTTGTTGGACTCGTCTACAAGGCTGAATTTTCTTGTGCCGTCAAGCATGTCTGTCTCCTTTCCGATCCTACCGGTTGGTTTTTGCTATAAACAGCATAATACAAAACAACGGAAAAGTAAAGCCCTTATCGGCCGAAAGGGGGGCGAAATCTTTTTCCAACCCTGCCACAGTACGGCTTGCCAACCGCACTGTGGCAGGGTTGGCTGCCGTCAGGGAAGTCTGGGAAAAGCTCCCCCCTACACAGCGGGGGCATGCGAACCCAAACAGAAAGCGGGCGGTTATGCCGCCCGCTTTCGGAAAACCGGTCTGTTATCAGCTGCGCAGGGCCGCGCCGAATGACTTTTCGAGCGCCGCCAGCGCGTTCTTCATCGCCTTGTCGCACTCCTCGTCGGTCAGCGTGCGGTCGGGCGCACGCATGGACAGCGAGTAGGCCACGGATTTTTTGCCCTCCGGAATGCCCTTGCCCTTGTACACGTCGAACAGCTTGACCGACTCAAGGATCGCGCCCGCGGCCTGCTCGATCGCAGCCTGCATGGAGGCCGCCGGAACCGCGTCGTCCACCAGCACCGCGATATCGCGCGTGGAGGACGGGAACTTGGGCAGCGGGTGATACAGCTTGTCGGGATCGATGGCCGTGAACAGCGCGTCCATACGCAGCTCAGCCGCCAGCACCTCGCCGGACAGACCATAGCGGCCCGCGACGGTCGGATGGATGGTGCCGAATACGCCTGCCGGCGCGCCGCCGATCAGCACGTTGGCGCAGCGGCCCGGGTGATAGGACGGGTTGTTCTTTTCCGAAGCGAACTGCACATCCTTGATGTTCAGCTCGCGGCACAGCGCCTCGATCACACCCTTGAACTGGAAGAAGGACAGCCGGCCGTACGAACCGAGCGTAAGCATCTTTTCCTCATGCGGGAGTACATCCGGATCGGCCTTGCCCTCCTTGACGGACGGGGTGTAGATCGTACCCAGCTCAAACAGCGATGCGGTCGGGTTGCGGTGCGCATGGTTGTGCGCGAGCGACTGCAGCATGGAGGGCAGCACGGTGGTGCGCATGACGCTGAAATCCTCGCCCAGGGGGTTGAGGATGGTGGTGGAGATACGGCGCGGGTCGTCCGCGGCCCAGCCGATCATGTCGTAGAACTTCGGGGAGATGAACGAGTGGCTCATGGCCTCGTCAAAGCCCGCCTCGCGGCACACCAGCGACGCGGCGCGCTCGGCCTGCTGCCTGGGCGTGTATTCGCCCTGCACCATTTCGCCCGCGTACAGCGTGGTCGGTATTTTATCGTAGCCGTACATGCGCGCGACCTCCTCGGCCAGATCGCACATGCGCGCGATGTCCGTGCGGAAGCTCGGCACGACGACCTCGCCGCCCTCGATGGCGAAGCCCAGCTTTTCCAGATAGCCCTGCTGCTCCGCGGCGGTCAGGGACAGGCCGAGCAGCGCGTTTATCTTGTCCGGCTCGAAGGGCAGACGCTTGGGAGCGGGATCGGAATGATCGACGTCGATAATACCGTCGATCACTTCACCCGCGCCCAGTTCTTCGACCAGCTCGCACGCGCGGTTGACCGCGTCGAGCGTCATGCGCGGGTCCAGCCCTTTCTCAAAGCGGCCGGAGGCCTCGGTGCGCATGCCGAGCGCCTTTGCGGTCACGCGCACGGTTGCGCCGTGGAAGCAGGCGGACTCGAATACGACAGTCTTGGTGTCGTCTTCGATCTCGGAGTTCGCGCCGCCCATCACGCCCGCGACCGCGACCGGCTTGTCGTTGTCGCAGATGGCGAGCATTTTGTCGGTCAGGTCGTGGTCCTGGCCGTCCAGGGTCTGGATGGACTCGCCGTTACGCGCGCGGCGCACGACGATCTTGCCGTCCGACAGGCAGGAATAGTCGAACGCGTGCATGGGCTGGCCGTACTCGAGCATGACGTAGTTGGTGATATCGACGATGTTGTTGATCGGGCGCACACCGCAGGCGTGCAGGCGCTCGCGCATCCACGCGGGCGACGGCTCGATCTTGATATTGCGCACCAGACGCGCGGTGTAGCGCGGACACAGGTCGGGGTCCTTGACCTCGACCGACATATACTTGTTGATATCGTCGCCCACGCCCTTGACCAGGGGGGGCTTGACTGCGAACGGGCGGTCAAAGGTCGCGGCGGTCTCGCGCGCCAGGCCGATAACGCTCAGACAGTCCGGACGGTTGGAGGTGATCTCAAAATCCGCGACATATTCGTCCAGGCCGAGCACCTTTTTGATATCCTCGCCCACCGGAGTACCCGCGGGCAGGAACAGGATGCCGTTCTCGCACGCATAGGGTACGCAGCCGTGGGTCAGGCCCAGCTCCTGGAACGAGCACATCATGCCGTTGGAGACCTCGCCGCGCAGCTTGCCTTTGGTGATCTTGACCCCGCCGGGCAGGGTGGACTTGTGCAGTGCGACCGGACAGACCTCGCCCACCGAATCGGGGGTCACGTTGGGCGCGCCGGTGACGATCTGGACAGGCTCGCCCTGCCCCACGTCAATCTGGCAGATTTTGAGATGGTCGGAATCCGGATGGTCGACGACCGACAGCACCTTGCCGGTCACGACGTTTTCGATCTCCGCGCCGAGGTAGCAGACCTCCTCGACCTTGGAGCCGGACATGGTAAGCCGTGCGTCATACTCCTTGGGCGTGACGCCGGAAATATCGGTATAATCCGAAAGCCAGGAAAGCGGCAGTTTCATAACAGATAAGCGCTCCTTTATTATTTGAAAGTAAGGGTACCGCGCAATGTAGCGCGTTTGCGCCGTCAGGCGCGCATTTTACTTTTCGATCGAAACTGTAGATTCGATCGAGTATATCAAAATTGCTCCAAAAACCGCACGTCGTTCTCATAGAACAGGCGGATGTCGTCGATCTTGAAGCGGCCCATGACCATGCGCTCCAGGCCGATGCCGAACGCGTAGCCCGAGTATTCCTCCGGATCGATGCCGCTCATCTCAAGCACCTTGGGGTGTACCATGCCGCAGCCGAGGATCTCGATCCAGCCCTCGCCCTTGCAGAGCGGGCAGCCTTCGCCGTGGCAGCGGTAGCACTGGATGTCCATTTCCGCCGACGGCTCGGTGAACGGGAAGTGGTGCGGACGGAAGCGGACGACCGTGTCCTCGCCGTACAGCTTTTTGGCGAACAGTTCGAGGATGCCCTTGAGGTCGGACATGCGGATGCCCTTATCGACGACCAGGCCCTCGATCTGGTGGAACAGCGGGGAGTGGGTCGCGTCCACCGCGTCCGAGCGGTACACACGGCCGGGCGCGATGATGCGGATGGGCGGCTTTTTCTTCTCCATCGTGCGCACCTGCATCGGGGAGGTCTGCGTGCGCAGCACCACGTTGTCCGAGATATAGAAGGTGTCCTGCGTGTCGCGCGCGGGATGGTCCTTGGGGATGTTGAGTGCTTCGAAATTGTAGTGGTCAAGCTCGACCTCCGGACCCTCCGCGATCGAGAAGCCCAGGCCGAGGAAAATTTCCTTGAACTCGTCCAGCACGATGTTGAGCGGATGCTTTTTGCCGATCACGACTTCCTCGCCCGGCAGGGTCACGTCGATCGTTTCGGCTTCCAGCTTGTGCGCGAGCGCGGCCTGCTCAATGACCTGCTTCTGCTTTTCGATGATGGTTTCGATCTCGGCGCGCACGTCGTTGATGAGCTGGCCTACGGCCGGGCGCTCCTCCGCGGCAACGTCCTTCATACCCTTGAGGAGCGCGGTCAGCTCTCCTTTTTTGCCAAGGAACTTGACGCGCGCCTCGTCAAGTGCGCGCGGGTCCGCGGCGGCGGCAAGCTGTTCCTTTGCGGACTGCAGGATGCCTTGCAGCTTTTCTTTCATGGTTGCCTCTCCTTTTTATATGAAAAATCAGCGTTTGGGACAAAATAAAAGCCTTTCGTCCCATGGATTAGGGACGAAAGGCGTAAAAGCAGCTTCCGTGGTACCACCCTGATTCCCAGCCGGAGCCGGGCGCTCATTGAACGCCGGTAACGGGGCGTCAACCCGCCTGCGCCTACTGGAAAAGCCGTTCAGCGCCGGTGCTCGCAGGGGAACTTCGCGTCATGCCTCTTTGGGCGGCTTGCAGCCAAAGGCCGCCTTCTCTGAAAAGAGGGGAATGGCGTTACTTTCCCTGTTCATCGCAGTTTGGTATTCATAGACAGTAATATTAAACCACATCTTTCGGGGAATTGCAAGCGGAAGACACGGTTTTTTTGACAGACGGGAAAGAGGGTGTGCCGCATCGCTTGACAAATCCGCGGTTTTTGGATATACTATTAAAGTTAATATGCAAAATGCGATGAAAAAGAGGAGTATTCCCGCTTCGCGCGCTGCAGAGAGAGGGCGGTTGGTGCAAGCCCTTGGGCGGAGGGAAGAAAGTCGCTTTGGAGCAGGAGGCCGAATGCCAGTAGGCTGTCCCGTCCCGCCCACGTTACGGGCAAACGAGTGCGCGGCGGCATTGCCGCGAATTCAGGTGGTACCACGGAGCACGCTTCGTCCTGTACGGACAGCGTGCTTTTTTGTTTTCCGCAATCAAACCGAAAAGGAGACAGACCAATGAGCGAACTGCCAAAGACCTACGACCCGAAATCGGTCGAGGACAAGCTGTACAGCTTCTGGAACGATTCCGGCTTTTTCCACGCCGAGGTCAATCCGGACAAGAAACCCTACACCATCGTTATCCCGCCCCCGAACGTGACCGGCCAGCTCCACATGGGCCATGCGTTCGATGAAACGCTGCAGGACATCCTCATCCGCACCAAGCGCATGCAGGGCTATGAGGCGCTGTGGATGCCCGGCACCGACCATGCGGGCATCGCCACCCAGATCAAGGTGGAGGAGACGCTCCGCAAGGAGGAGGGCAAGACCCGCTATGACCTCGGCCGTGAGAAGTTCCTCGAACGCGTGTGGGACTGGAAGCACCAGTACGGCAACCGCATCATCAGCCAGCTCAAAAAGCTCGGCTCCTCCTGCGACTGGGAACGCGAGCGCTTCACTATGGACGAGGGCTGCTCCAAGGCCGTGCGCGAGGTGTTCGTCAACCTGTATGACAAGGGCCTGATCTACAAGGGACACCGCATCATCAACTGGTGTCCGCACTGTGCGACCGCGCTTTCGGACGCCGAGGTTGAGTACGAAACCCAGCCGGGCAAGCTGTGGCACATCCGTTACCCGCTGGCGGACGGCTCGGGCGACCTGGTGGTTGCCACCACCCGTCCGGAGACCTTTATGGGCGACACCGGCGTAGCCGTCAACCCGAACGACGAGCGCTATCAGCATTTGATCGGCAAGACCTGCATCCTGCCCATCATGAACCGCGAAATCCCGATCTTCGGGGATGAGTATGTCGATATGGAATTCGGCACGGGCTGCGTCAAGGTCACGCCCTGCCACGACCCGAACGACTTCGAGATGGGCCAGCGCCACGACCTCGAGCAGATCCTTGTGTTCAACGAGGACGCGACCGTCAACGAAAACGGCGGCAAGTATGAGGGCATGGACCGCTACGAGTGCCGCAAGGCGGTTATTAAGGATTTGGAAGATGGCGGCTATCTCGTCAAGACCGAGGACCACGAGCACAACGTCGGCACCTGCTACCGCTGCGGCACGACCGTTGAGCCGATGACCTCGGCCCAGTGGTTCGTCAAGATGGCGCCGCTGGCAAAGCCCGCGATGGACGTGGTACACGAGGGCAAGACTAAATTCGTGCCGGACCGCTTCGCCAAGACCTACCTGCGCTGGATGGAGAACGTGCATGACTGGTGCATCTCGCGTCAGCTCTGGTGGGGCCACCGCATTCCGGCGTTTTACTGCGACGACTGCGGCGAAATGACCGTCTCCAAGGAAGACATCCACGTCTGCCCGAAGTGCGGCAGCAAAAATGTCCGCCAGGAGGAGGATGTGCTGGATACCTGGTTCTCGTCCGCACTGTGGCCGTTCTCCACGCTCGGCTGGCCGGAAAAGACGCCGGAGCTTGACTACTTCTACCCGACCTCCACGCTGGTCACGGGGTACGATATCATCTTCTTCTGGGTGGCCCGCATGATCTTTTCGGGCGTCGAGCATATGGGCGAGACGCCGTTCGAGACTGTGTATATTCACGGTCTGGTGCGCGATGCGCAGGGGCGCAAGATGTCCAAATCGCTGGGCAACGGCATCGACCCGCTGGAGGTCATCGACCAGTACGGCGCGGATGCGCTGCGCTTCACGCTCGCGACCGGCAACAGCCCCGGAAACGACATGCGCTTCTCGACCGAGCGCGTCGAGGCGAGCCGCAACTTCTGCAACAAGATCTGGAACGCGTCTCGCTTCATCCAGATGAACCTGACGATCGACAGGGACAGGGCGGCGTCGCTGCCCGCCGACCTCGCGCTTGAGGACAAGTGGATCGTTTCCAAATACAACACGCTGGTGGCCGAGGTCACCCGCAACATCGACCAGTACGAGCTGGGTCTGGCCGCCGCGAAGCTGAACGACTTTATCTGGGACAACTTCTGCGACTGGTATATCGAGATCGCCAAGACCCGCCTGCAGGCGGGCGACGAGAAGGTGCAGCAGGTGCTGTGCTATGTGCTGTCGGGCGCGATGCAGCTGCTGCATCCGTTCATGCCGTTCATCACCGAAACCATCTGGCAGGCGCTGCCGCACGAGGGGCCGTCGGTGATGGTGTCCCAGTGGCCGCAGTATGACGAAACGCTGCGCTTTGCCGCGGAGGAAGCGCAGATGGAGACCCTGATGGACGCGGTGCGCGCGATCCGCAACCGCCGCAGCGAGATGAACGTGCCGCCCTCCAAAAAGGCCAAGGTGCTGATCCTGACCGAGAAGCGCGATACCTTCGCCGCCGGCGCGGGCTTCTTCCCCAAGCTGGCCTATGCTTCCGCGATCGAGCTGGTGGATGCGGTACCCGCGGACGCGGCCAAAATGGCAAGCGTCGTCACGGGCGACGCGCAGCTCTATATGCCGATGGGCGACCTGATCGATTTCGCCGCCGAGCGCGCGCGTCTCGAAAAGGAGAAGGCCAAGGTCGAGGACGACATCGCGTTTGTGATGAAAAAGCTGGATAACCCGAGCTTTACCCAAAAGGCGCCGGAAAAGGTCGTCGCGGTCGAGCGGGAGAAGGCGGAAAAGCTGCGCGAGCACCTCGCAAAACTTGAAGAGTCCATCGCCGCGCTGGGATAAAACAAACAGGGGAAAAAGGAGGAAGCCGCGCTTCCTCCTTTTCTTTTTGTAAAAGTGTGTTATAATACTGAATAAAACGGAGTCCGGAGACAAAGGCATGGAGCATACTTATTTTTCACAAACCGCAGTATGGACAGCCGGCGGCGCCTATTATGATGCGGAGGGGCGGTCGTTCCCGTTAACGGGAGAGGTGCAGATGCGGCGCACGGCATCCGAATGGACGCTGACAGGCACGCTCACCGTACAGTCCGACCCGCCGGTTCGGTTTTCCAACAGCTACCGCATCGCGCATACGGAAACGCCGGATACGCTTTGCTGGGAATCGTACAACCCCGCGCTGGGGACGCTGCGCGGCACTTTTGAGATCGTCGGGCCGTGCATCGTATCGATGTACCGCTCTGCGGAGGGCGGATACAGCGGTACGGAAACGCTGCGCCAGCTCGACGGGCAGACGTATGAAAACGTTGGGGTGTCGTTCCGAAACGGCAGGCGCATATCCTCGTGGACAGCGCGTATCTGCAAAATCGAGGAATAAAAAAGAGGTCTTGTATGGATACCATAATATTGAAAACAGCAATTGACTACATCCACTCCCTCGGCCGCTTTACCGGCAGGCCGGGGCTGCACCGCATCTGCGCGCTGTGCGCGGCGCTGGGGGACCCGCAGGACGGGCTGCGCTTCGTCCATATCGCGGGTACGAACGGCAAGGGCTCGACCGCGTGCATGACCGCGTCGGTCCTGCAGGCTGCGGGCTATCGGGTGGGGCTGTATACCTCGCCGTATCTGGTGCAGTTCCATGAGCGCATCCGCGTAAACGGCGCGCTGATATCGGACGGCGACCTCACACGGCTGTCCGGAAAGGTGGCGGCTGCGGCGAAAGGCCTGTCCCTGCCGGCTGGGGAGACGATTGGGGAATTTGAGTTTACCACCGCGCTGGCGTTCCGGTATTTTGCGGAACAGGGCTGCGACATTGTAGTGCTGGAAACCGGACTGGGCGGCCGGTGCGACGCGACCAATGTGGTGCGGACCACCGAGGTCAGCGTCATCACTCCGATTTCCCGCGACCACATGGCGGTGCTGGGCGATACGGTGGCCGAGATCGCGGGGGAAAAGGCCGCGATCATCAAGCCGGCGTCCGCTGTGGTGTGTGCGGACGGCCAGCCGGAGGAAGCGCGGGTCGTGGTCCGCCATGCGTGCGAAGCGCTGGGTGCGGTGTGGTATGAGGGGGAGCGCGAATGCCGCCTGCTGCGCTGCGGCATCGACGGTTCGGCCTTTGTCTGCCGGGGGCAGGGCTACACTGTCGCCATGCCCGGCCGCCACCAGCTGCAGAACGCGATGACCGCGCTGCGCACGGTGGACGCTCTGCGGGAGCGCGGGTGGGAGATACCGGCGGAGGCCGCGGTGCGCGGTCTGGCGCGGGCGCGCATGCCGGGCCGCCTGGAGCGCGTGGTGGACCAGCCGCTCGTCCTGCTCGACGGGGCGCATAACGAGGCGGGGATAGAGGCGCTCTGCCGCACGGTGGACGAGCTGCTCAAAATGCGCCGCCTGCATGTGGTCATGGGCATGGTGCGGGATAAGGAGTACGAGGTCTGCGTGCGGCGGATGGCGCGGCGCGCGGACGTGTTCTATGCCTGCGCGCCGGATGCGGAGGACCGTTCCCTGAATGAACAGACGGTCGCCGCGCTGGCGGAGCAGGACTGCGCCGAGGTGTATGACTGCCATACGGTAGAGCGTGCGCTGGCCGCGGCGCTGGGGAATGCCTCGCACGAGGACTGCATCCTGGTGTGCGGCTCGCTGTTTCTGGTTGGAGAGGCCGAAAAAATCCTGCGGACACGACAAAAAACGGCAGAATAAACAGTTAAATATTGGTAATATAAGGCTTGTACAAGGGTACAGGCCTTTTTCTTTTTGGGAGAACAAACGAGGTGAACATATATGCTGCATATCACACAGGCCGAGCGGGACGGTACGCTGATGATCTCGCTTTCCGGCGAGCTGGACCACCATGCGGCGCGCGCGGCCATCGAGCAGGCAGAGGACCTGCTTGTGCTTTACCCCTGCGAAAAGCTGATCCTCAACCTGTCCGGACTGACGTTCATGGACAGTTCGGGATTGGCGGTCGTGCTGCACCTGCACCGTACCTGCGCGCGCAGCGGCTATGAATTTATCGTGCGGGGCGCGCCGCCGCAGCCCATGCGCGTGTTCGAGGCCGCGGGACTGCCGCAGGTTATGATTTTTGAGAGGGGGGAATAAGATGCGCGCTGTCGTTAACAAAATGAGCCTGAAATTTGAAAGCCGCTCGGTCAATGAGGCGTTCGCGCGGCAGTCGGTAGGCGCGTTCGTGGCGCAGCTCGATCCCACGATGGAGGAGCTGGGCGATATCAAAACCGTGGTGAGCGAGGCGGTCACAAACGCGATCGTACACGGCTACGCGGATAAGGCCGGCTTTATCACGGTCGCGGTGCGCCTGCTGGAAGGGCGGGTGCTGGAGCTCAAGGTAAAGGACGCCGGACGCGGCATAGAGAACGTTGAGCAGGCGCGCCAGCCCATGTTCACGACCGGCGACGATACGCGCAGCGGCATGGGCTTCACCATCATGGAAACCTTTACGGACAAGCTGCGCGTGCGCTCCACGCCCGGCAAGGGGACGATGGTGACCATGGTTAAGGTACTTAAGGAGCGCGGCGCGTGACGACCGGCATGCGCGGCCTGCTGGAACAGGCCGCCGCGGGCGACCGCGGCGCGGAAGCGCGGCTGATCGAGGAAAACAGCGGGCTGATCTGGTCGATTGCGCGGCGTTACTATGGGCGCGGCGCCGAACCGGACGATCTGTACCAGCTCGCCTGCGTGGGCTTTATCAAGGCGGTTCGCGGCTTTGACCCAGCGCTGGGCAACGAGTTTTCCACCTATGCGGTACCCAAGATCGCGGGCGAGATCCGGCGCTTCCTGCGGGACGACGGCGCGGTCAAGGTCAGCAGGGCGGTCAAGGAGCGGTCGGTGCGGGTGCGGCGCATCCAAAGCGAGCTGGAAAGCAGAACCGGTCGTTCGCCAACCGTGTCCGAGCTGGCGGAAGCCGCCGGTTTGACCGTGGAAGAGATTGCCGCGTGCGAGCAGGCGGACGTAGCCGTGGACTCCTTTGAACGCGAGCTGTCCGGCGGCGGGCGGCTGGGCGATATTGTAGGCGACGAGGGCATGGAGGAGCGCGCCTGCCTGTATTTGTCCCTGGGCGAGGCGCTGCGGACGCTGCCGGAGCGCGACCGGCAGGTGTTGGCGCTGCGTTTCTCGCGCGACCTGACCCAGCAGCAGGTGTCTAGGATTATCGGCGTATCGCAGGTGCAGGTGTCGCGCATTGAAAAACGCGCGATCCAGGCGCTGCGGGAAAAGCTGATGGAATAGGCGGGCTGTCCGTTGAGGGACAGCCCGCCTTGCTGTTTCTATGGTGGGGAAAACGGCGGCAGGAAGAGCGTCCGACCATAGGCAGGCTGTCAAAAGAGCGGGCGGCCTAATCCAGCTTCTGCATAAACTGCGCGGCCGATTTTGCCATTAACCGCTTGGTGCCTTTCTGGTCGAAGGCGATTTCGAGCAGCGCGTCGCCGCCCATGGGCTTGACCGAAACGACCATCCCATCGCCGAATGCCTTGTGGCGCACGCGGCAGCCGGCGGAGAAATCGGGCAGGGGGGAGCCGGCCGGCTGTGCCGCGGGAGCGGCAAAGGAGGGGGCGGCCGCGGCAGGGGAAACATAACGCGCCCGCGCGACCTGCGCGCGGGACAGCCCAGGGTCGGGCTGGGTGGCCTGCTGGAACATGCGGCGCTCCACGATGTTGCTGTCGAGCAGCTCGCGCGGCATCTCGTCGATAAAGCGGGAGGGATGCGCGTATTGAGTGCGGCCGTACAGCATGCGCCGTTCGGCACAGGTCAGGTATAACTGCTCCTTGGCGCGCGTCACCGCGACATAGCACAGGCGGCGCTCCTCCTCCATATCCTCGTCGCGCTCCATTGCGCGGAAGCCGGGAAACAGGCCGTCCTCCATGCCCGCGAGGAATACGACCGGAAATTCCAGCCCCTTGGCCGAGTGCATGGTCATCATCAGGACCGCGTCCTCCTCCTCGCCGGACTGGTCGGCGTCTGTGTACAGCGCCATTTCCTCAAGGAAGCCCGCCAGGGAAGCGTCGTCATGGTCGTTTTCATAGCTGACGATGTAGGATTTAAGCTCTTCGATATGCTCGATACGGCCCTGCTCCTCCGCGCCGCCCTTGGCTTCCAGCGCGGCGAGGTAGCCGGTCTGGTCGAGCAGCCCGTCGTACAGCTCGGAAAGGGAGAGGAACTCCTTCTGCTTCCGCAGGTTTTCCATCATCTCACCGAATTTTTCCATCGCCGCCGCGCCGCGCGACAGGGCGGGATAGTCCGACGCATGGCACACCGTTTCGTACAGTGTCACGCCGTTTTCCACAGCGAGCTGTGATGCCGTTTCAACCGATTTGTCGCCGATCTTGCGCGCGGGTACATTGATGATGCGGCGCAGGCGCAGCTCGTCCGCCGGATTTTCCAGCACCCACAGGTAAGCGAACATATCGCGCACCTCGGCGCGCGAGAAGAAGTCGCGTCCCTTGTACACACGGTAGGGGATGCCCGCGCGGATGAACGCGGCCGCGATATTGTCCGACAGGACGTTGTTGCGGTACAGCACCGCGAAATCGCCCCAGCGATGTCCCTGCTCCACTCCCTCGCGGATGGTATCCGCGATGTAGGCGGCCTCGCCCTCCTGGCTGTCCGAGCGGTGCAGGCGGATCTTGGCGCCGTCGCCGTGGTCGGTCCACAGCTCCTTGCCCTTGCGGCCGACATTGTTGCGGATGACCTCGTTTGCGGCGTTCAGGATATTGCCGGTCGAGCGGTAGTTCTGCTCCAGACGGATGGTTTTCGCGTCCTTGAACTGCTTTTCAAATTCAAGGATATTGGTAATGGTGGCCCCTCGGAACTTGTAAATGGATTGGTCGTCATCCCCGACAACGCAGATGTTCTCGTAATAGCCCGCCAGCAGGCTGGTCAGCACATACTGGGCGTAGTTGGTGTCCTGATACTCGTCCACCAGCACATAGCGGAATTTGCGCTGGTAGTATTCCAGCACATCCGGATTGCTCTGCAGCAGGAGGACGGTTTTCATGATAATGTCGTCGAAATCAAGCGCGCAGGCCTTTTTCATTTCCTTTTCGTAAAGCTGGTACACCTCCGCGACCTTTTCGCGGAAGTAGTCGCCCGCCGCGTCCGCGCGGAACTGCCTGGGGGTCATCAGCTTGTCCTTGGCGCGGCTGATCATGCTCATGACGGTGCGCGGGTCGAACGTTTTGGTATCCAGATTGAGCGATTTCATCACGTTCGTGACGACGCGCTTTTTATCGTCCTCGTCATAGATGGTGAAAGCGGTCTCAAAGCCGAGCAGGTCGACATGGCGCCGCAGGATGCGCAGGCAGGCGGTATGGAACGTGTAGGCCCAGACGGCGGAGGCGGCCTCCTCGTCTCCCAGCGCGGCCTGCAGGCGTTCGCGCAGTTCGCGCGCGGCCTTGTTGGTGAACGTGATCGCGATGACCTCCCACGGCTTTGCCGGATGCATGGCGCACAGCCGCTCCGCGTGTTCCCGATTTTCCGGCCGGGGGTCGGTCAGGTATTCGGTGAGGAACAGCAGGTCCTCCTCAGAGGCGCCCGCGGGCGCATAGGGGCTGTCCAGCCCCTCGCCAAAGCGCAGGATATTGATGATGCGGTTGATAAGCACAGTGGTTTTGCCGCTGCCCGCGCCCGCAAGGATAAGCAGCGGCCCCTCGGTGGCAAATACCGCCTTGCGCTGCATTTCATTCAGGGAAGAAAAGTGCTGCTCTATAACGGCGCGCCGTATGGACGCGTACTTCAGGTCGAATTTGGTCGGTTCCATAGGTTTCCTCGTTTCATGATGGAGATACAAAACCAGTATAGCATAAAAACAGAGGGAAAACAAATGTTCCCGTTCCGCCCCTGTGGGAGCGCCGCAGCATGATAAAATCCCCTTCTTTGTATTTTTGTGGAATAAAAATAGGCATTTGTGGAGTTTAACTCAACAAATGGTGAGTGTAAACGCACAAAAGTAGAATAGCATGATATTCTTATCAGGGCGTTACATGGGTAGACTTATTACCATGAGGTGATAAGAATGGATTTCAGGCATTCCGATAAATACAGGAAGTTTGGGCTTAATGTCGCATACTACCGGAAAGACCGGCATTTCACGCAGGAGGGACTGGCGGAGGTGATCGATGTGGACCGGTCCACGATCGCAAAAATCGAGGGCGCGACAGCGGGCGCGTCAATGGATACCCTGTTCGATATCGCGGACGCGCTGGAGCTTCCCGCGTATAAGCTGCTGGAATTCCGCGATTGATACGCTGGCGCGGACCAAAACGCCGGTATAAGAAAAACCGCCCTGGACAGGGCGGTTTTTTTCAGGCAAAGCCCAGCAAAAGGCTCGCGGTATGCACGATAAAACACAGCGCACAGCCGAAAACCGTTGGCAAGGCGATGGCGGCAAGCGTCCATTTGACGCTGCGGCATTCCTTCCAGATCGTCAGACAGGTGGTGGAGCAGGGCCAGTGCGCAACAGCAAAGAGCAGCGTGCAGAGTGCGGTCGTCAGCGTCCAGCCGTTGGCGAGCAGCAGGGTATGGAACGAGGCAAGGTCGGCGACGTCCGCGAGCGTACCGGTTGCCAGATAGCCCATCACGATCAGCGGCATGACCAGCTCGTTGGCAGGGAAGCCCAGCACGAAGGCCAGCAGAATGACCCCATCCAGGCCGAGCAGCCGCGCAAAGGGGTCGAGGAAAGCGGTCAGATGGCGGAAAATCGGAATGCCGCCGACTGTGATATTGGCGAGCAGCCAGATCACCAGTCCGGCGGGCGCGGCAACCGCCGCCGCCCGACCCAGGACGAACAGGGTGCGGTCGAATATGCTGCGCAGGATGACCCTGCTGATCTGCGGCGCACGGTAGGGGGGCAGCTCGAGGGTGAAGGAGGAGGGAACCCCTTTCAGTATCGTCGCGGAGAGCAGGCGGGAGGCGGCGAGCGTGAGCAGCACGCTGCCTGCGATGACCGCGGTCAGCAGCAGGGAGCCGCCGGCGGCGCTGCCGGCAAAAAAGACCGAGCAGAGGAAGATCAGCAGCGGGAAGCGCCCGTTGCAGGGGGCGAACGAGTTGGTGAGCATGGCGATCAGACGCTCACGCGGGGAGTCGATGATGCGGCAGCCGACAACGCCGCAGGCGTTGCATCCAAACCCCATGCACATGCTTGGGGAAAAAGTGGATGCGAACTTTTTGTTCGCTGTTTTATCTTATGTAGTGAAAAAACGGCGGGGAAAGTGCGGAAAATGCTGCGTTTGCCGCCGAAAACCGTAATCGGGCAGCTGGCACATACATATTATAGCTATGAGAGCACTTACATACAAAAATGTAAAGGGAGGTATGCACATGACTGACCCCAAGCCTAAAGCGCGTCCGGCGCAGCACGGCAGTACCTTGCTGGAGTTGCTGGAGAACGTGATCGCCGCGCAATTTGAAATGGAGAAAACAGCTACATAGGCGGTTGTGACCGTCCGCAGGCGGCAAACGAAGGGAGGCGACCCGCTTGCATGATCGTATTGCCGCCAATCGGGCGGTACTGTACCTGCGGCTGAGCCGCGATGACGCCAACCGGGGTGAGAGCGAGAGCATCCAGAACCAGCGCGCCCTGCTGCGGGAATATGCTGCACGGCAAGGCTTCTCTGTGGCGGACGAGTATGTAGACGATGGGTGGTCGGGGACGAACTTCGACCGCCCTCGCTTTCAGGACATGCTGCGCGATATGGAGCAGCACCGGTTCGATATCGTGCTGGTCAAGGACCTGTCCCGCCTGGGGCGCGATTATATCCAGATCGGCAGGTATTTGGAACTGGTGTTTCCAGAGCAGGGGGTGCGCCTGATCGCGGTCAATGACGGGCTCGATACCGCGCGGGCGGATACCGATATGGCGCCGTTCCGCAACGTCGTCAATGAGATGTATGCACGCGATACCAGCCGGAAGATCCGAAGCGCCCTGCACGCGAAAATGCAGGAAGGGAAATTCGTCGGGAATTTCGCACCCTATGGGTATCAAAAAGATCCCGGGGATAAAAACCATCTGATTCCGGACGGGCATGCGGCGCAGGTCGTGCGGCAGATCTTTATCTGGGCGGCGGCGGGCTCCCGTCCGGCGGAGATCGCGCGGAGGCTGGGGGAGCGCGGGGAACCGCCGCCCGCGGTATACCGCTGCCGGGCGCATCCCGAACTGAATCCGGACTGTTACTCAAAGCGCAAGGAATGGACTGCGGGCAGTGTCAGCCGGATTCTGCGGGATACGGTCTATCTGGGCTGCATCGCGCAGGGGAAGACGGATAAGATCAGCTTCAAGAGTAAGAAAACGCGGGAAAAGCGGCCGGAGGAATGGATCGTTGTGCCGGAACGGCATGAGCCGCTGGTCTCGGTGCAGACCTTTGAGACGGTACAGCACCAGCGCGCGTCCCGCCGCTGCGGCCGGAAAGGGACGTTTGAAAATCTCTTTTCGGGCCTGGCGTTTTGCATGGACTGCGGCAAGGCCATGTCCACGGTCGGTACGCGGAAAAAGGGATCGGCCGCGAACCTGGCCTGCGGCGCATACAAGCTGCACGGCGCATCGGCCTGCTCCAATCATTTTATCGCGTATGAGAGCCTGTATCGCTGCGTGCTGGAGGCGGTGCGCCGGTATGTCTGTCTGTCCGAGGAGGAATGCGACGCTCTGTTTGAACGCCTGAACCGCCGCCTGCGGTTGGCCGAGCGGGAGCAGGAAGCCGAACGCGAGCGGGAGCAGCTGGAGCAGGAGCTGGCCCGTATGCAGCGCCTGGTCGCACAGCTTTATGAGGATCGTTCAGCGGGTAGGATAGGAGGGACAAATTTCTATCCGCTGCTCGAAAGATACGAACAGAAAACAGCCCAGCTGCAAAAACAGCGCGATGCGTTGCAGCCGGATGCCGGAGATGCGGGCCTGCGGCGGCAGCAGGAGCATCTGCGCGCCCTGATCCATCGGTATAAGGATATCGACGAGTTGACGCCGCCGCTGCTCTTTGAACTGATCGAGCGGATCGAAGTAGGGCAGGGTACATATGAAAAAACAGAAAGGGGCAGGGTCAAACGGCAGAAAATATCAATCGCCTTCCGTTTTCTGCCCGAGCCCTGTGAAGTGGAATGGATGGAATAAGCGGGACATACCGATGAAGATCGGATACGTCCCGCTTTCTATTGAATCAGGGATGCGCAAAACGGGCGTCCGGCCCAGCGCCGGACGCCCGTTCCATTGCCCGAATGGTTCAGAGGAAAATATATTTGAGGATGAACAGGACCGCCAGTACATACATCAGCGGCGCAACCTTCTTCCCCTTGCCGGCCGCCAGGTTGAGCAGCACATAGGAGATAATGCCCATGGAGATGCCCTCGGAGATGCTGTAGAACAGCGGCATCGAAAGGATGGCGAGGTAAGCCGGAATGGCGTCGGTCAGGTTGTCCAGATCGAAGCGGATTTCCGTTACCGTGCCGACCATCAGGAAGCCGACCATGATGAGCGCGGGCGCGGTGGCGAACGAGGGGATCGCGGTGAAAATCGGCGCGAACAGGGTGGATACCAGGAACAGGCCGGCGGTGACGAGCGCGGTCAGGCCGGTACGGCCGCCGACCGCAACGCCGGAGGCGGATTCGACGAACGTCGTCGTGGTCGAGGTGCCGAGTACCGCGCCGGCAGAGGTCGCGATCGCGTCGGACAGCAGGGCGGGCTTGATGCGGGGCAGCTTGCCGTCCTTATCCAGCATATCCGCCTTGGTGGCAACGCCGATCAGCGTACCCAGGGTATCGAAGATATCCACAAACAGGAACGAGAAGATCACAACGATAAAGTTGATGATGCCGACCGTGCTGAAGTCCACGTTGAAGCACTGGCCGAACGTCAGGCCGAGCTTGGTGAAATCGGTCATGCCAAACACGGGGAACAGCGAATAAAAGCCCGCTTCCGCGTCCGGAACATACAGGCCGATCCCCTGACAGGCCATGCCGATGATCCAGGTCAGCAGGATGCCGAACAGGATAGCGCCCTTGACCTGATGGATATACAGCACGGCGGTGATGAACAGGCCGACCAGCGCGAGCAGCGCGCAGATGCCGGCGGTATGGAAGTTATCCGTAAAGCTGGTGATGGTGACGAGCGTGGAGGAATCCACAGACAGCCCCGCGTTCTGCAGGCCGATAAAGGCGATGAACAGGCCGATGCCCACGGAAACGCCGCGCTTGAGCGTCAGCGGGATCGCATTGAAGATTGCCTCGCGCACATTGGTCAGCGAGAGGACGACAAAGATCAGGCCCTCGATAAAGACGGCGAGCAGTGCGACCTGCCAGCTGTAGCCGTAACCGGCGACGACCGTATACGCCATAAAAGCGTTCAGGCCCATGCCGGCGGACAGGGCAAACGGCAGGTTGGCCATCAGCGCCATGCACACCGTGCCGATGAACGAAGCCAGCGCGGTAGCGAGCAGGACGGCGGTCGGGTCCATGCCGGTCGAACCGAGGATGCTTGGATTGACCGCAAGGATATACGCCATGGTCATAAACGTGGTGATGCCGGCCATGACCTCGGTCCGGACGGTGGTCTTATTATCGGACAGCTTGAATACTCTTTCCAACATTTTGTTTTTCAGCCCCTTTTCTTTCTCTGGTTTCCCTTCCTCATTTGCCGTCGTAGGATACGACGGTCGCCAGCGGATAGTCCTTCAGACGGTCGCGCCCGTGCAGGCCTTTCAGCTCCAGCAGGCAGACGATCTTGACGACCTTTGCGCCGAGCTGCTCCAGCAGGTGCGCCGCGGCCTCCAGCGTGCCGCCGGTCGCGATCAGGTCGTCGATCAGGACGACGCGCATGCCGGGCTTGATGTCGTCCTTATGGACCTCGATTGTGGCGGTGCCGTACTCCAGGTCGTAGGTCGCCCCGACTGTCTCGCGGGGCAGCTTGCCCTCCTTGCGGATGGGGATGAACGGCTTGTGCAGCTTGTACGCGATCGGCATGCCGAACAGGAAGCCGCGGGATTCCAGACCCGCGACCACATCGAACGGCTCCCCCTCGAGCAGCGCGGCCATCTCGTCGACCGAAAGCTGCAGGCCGTCCGCGCTGCCGATAGCGGTGGTGATATCGCGGAAGATCACGCCCGGTTCGGGAAAATCCGGAATGCTGGTGATATACGGTTCTATTTTGCTCATGCTTCCTCCTTCTTTGGTGCGGGCGGTGCGGCCCGCGGCTCTGTGGTTGCTTTCCCCCTGCCTGCGGCGGGCGCGCCCGAATGCCGTGACCACCGCATACAAGTTAATTGTAACAAATCTTTCGCACTTTACAAGAGCTTTATTTGCCGAAATACGACAAGATATCCGCTTTTATTTTTATATCCCCGGTGCGGGCGGCGGAATTCGCACATCGTATGATTTGTCAGACGCGTTTTGATTTGGTATAATAAAAAAACAAAACAGAGAAAAGGGACGACGGTTGTGGAAAAGAAAACAGGCGGCGCAAGGCCGTATATGGGGATCCTGCTGTCCGGCGTTTTGGCCGGTATGATGATCTCGGTCGGCGGGACGGTATATTTATCGGTGGACAGCAAGGTAGTCGGCGCTTCGCTGTTCAGCATCGGATTGTTCTTTGTGGTTTCCATGCGGCTGTGGCTGTATACCGGCAAAATCGGGTACCTGTTCCGCGGCGGACACGGTTATGCCGCGAAGCTGCTGTTGACGCTCGTGGGAAATTTTGCGGGCGCATTCGGCACAGCGCTGCTGCTTCGGCAGACGCGCGCGGCGGCAAACCTGGTTGGCCGCGCGGCTGAGCTGAGTGCGGTAAAGCTGCAGGACGCGCCGGCCAGCGTTTTTATCCTGGCGGTGTTCTGCGGCGTGCTGATGTACATTGGCGTGAATGGGTTTGGCGTTTTTGAGCTTGCGCTGGGCAAATACGCCGCGGTATTTTTGGCCGTTGCAGTGTTCATCCTTTCCGGCTTTGAGCACTGTGTTGCCAATATGTTTTATTATTCGCTGGCCGGCGTGTGGGGCAGCGGGCAGGCGTGGCTGTCCATGGCGGTCATGGTGCTGGGCAATTCGGCAGGCTCGGTCGCCGTGGCGGAGGGATACCGCGCCGCACAGAAGCTGCAGGACGCAGCATAACTCCAGATAACACGAAAAAGCGCTTCGACACGCAGAAACCGTGCCGGAGCGCTTTTAAGGATACGATACAGCAGTCCGCCGCTTTTATCGGACGGAATCGGGACAGCGCGTATCAGCAGACAGGAAAACCGCCTGCGGCTGGTTGCCGCAGGCGGTTGAGTAAAGCCTGTTTGCGCGTTATTTCATGTAACCACCCTGCATGGGGGACACCGCGTGCTCGGAGAAGATCTTGAGCACACCGGAGGTGTATTTCGCCGGCTTCGGCTGCCACTTGGCGCGGCGCGCGGCCAGGATTTCCTCCATTTCGGCGGGTGTTTTTTCCTCGCCGTTCACACCGACGATTGCCAGCACACGCGCGGGGATATCGATGCGGATAAGGTCGCCCTCCTCGACCAGCGCGATCGGGCCGCCGCTGGCCGCTTCGGGGGAAACGTGGCCGATGGACGGGCCGGTGGACGCGCCGGAGAAACGTCCGTCCGTTATCAGGGCGATCGAACGGCCAAGCTCCTTATCGGACGAGATCGCCTCCGAGGTGTAGAACATTTCAGGCATGCCGGAGCCCTTGGGGCCTTCGTAGCGGATGAACACCGCGTCGCCGGGCTGGATTTTGTGGGTCAGGACCGCGTCGATCGCCTCTTCCTCGCTGTCGAACGGGCGGGCGCGCAGCGTCGCCTGGAACATCTCCTTGGGGCAGGCTGTATGCTTGATGACCGCTCCCTCGGGCGCGAGGTTGCCCTTGAGAATCGCGATCGCGCCGTCCGTGCCGATCGCCTTGTCAAACGGGCGGATAACGTCGTCGCGGGTCACGCCGTGCGCGGCGCAGTATTCGTCGCACTTGTCGTAGAAGCCGTTGGCGCGCAGCTCTTCCAGGTTTTCGCCCAGCGTTTTGCCGGTGACGGTCATCGCGTCGAGGTGCAGCATGGACTTGATCTCCTCCATGATGCGCGGCACGCCGCCCGCGTAATAGAAATACTGCGCCGGCCACTTGCCCGCCGGACGGATATCGAGCAGGTAATGCGCGCCGCGGTGCATGCGGTCAAACAGCTCGGCGTCCAGCTCGATGCCGAACTCATGCGCGATCGCGGGCATGTGGATGAGCGAGTTGGTGGAGCCGGAGATCGCCGCATGCACCATGATGGCGTTTTCAAACGACTCGCGCGTGACGATATCGCGCGGCTTGAGACCGGTTTGCGCAAGGCGCATGACCTGCTCGCCCGCGCGGCGCGCAACGTCTCGCAGGTCCTCGCAGGTGGCGGGCATGAGCGCCGAGCCGGGCAGCATCAGGCCGAGCGCCTCGCCCATGACCTGCATGGTGGAGGCGGTACCCATGAACGAGCACGCGCCGCAGGAGGGGCAGGCGTGCTGCTTGTAATAGGTGAGCTGTTCCTCGGTGATCTCGCCGCGCTGGCACATGGCGCTGTATTTGCCGATCTGTTCAAGCGTCAGCAGGTCGGGACCCGCGTCCATGACGCCGCCCGTGACCAGGATGGAAGGCATATTGACGCGGCCGATCCCCATCAGGTGCGCGGGTACCGCCTTGTCGCAGGAGGCCACAAAAATGCCGCCGTCAAACGGCGTCGCGCCCGCATGTATCTCGATCATATTGCAGATCGTGTCGCGCGAGGCGAGAGAATAGTTGATGCCGTCATGCCCCTGCGCCATACCGTCGCAGATATCCGTGGCAAAATAGCGGGCGGGCCGGCCGCCCGCCTGCTTGACACCATCCGTCGCGCGGTCGACCAACTCAAGCAGATGGGCGCTGCCCGGGTGGCTGTCGCCGAATGTGCTCTCAATCATGATCTGCGGCTTGGACAGATCCTCCACCGTCCAGCCCATGCCCATGCGCAGCGGGTCCTGCTCCGGCGCGAGCTTGCGAATCTCCTGACTTATCATACCAGTTCCGCTCCTTTTCTCTCAAACATGTTTTGTCTGATGGTTTTGCGCACCCATCAAATTCATCTGATGACTTTAAGCTTATTATAGACGCTGCCGATAGAATAAGTCAATAACAAAACAGAAAATCGAAAAAATAATACCAACACAAAATAAAGAAGATAAAATATATCTGATGATTTGAGGAGAAAATGCTGGGAAGCGCTTGCGCGCGCCGGCTGGTTGGGATACAATAGAGACAGGGAAGGAGGCGGCGCCATGGCGGAGGAAAACCGGTCGCTGGCCGGCCAGACAGCGGACGCGCTGATCGCATATATCGTAGACAGAGGGCTGGAGCAGGGGGACCGGCTGCCCAACGAAAAGGAACTGTCTGGCCTGCTGGGAGTGGGGCGCAGCACGCTGCGGGAAGCGGTGCGCATGCTGTCCTCGCGCAATATCCTGGAGGCGCGGCAGGGGGCGGGGGTGTTCGTCAGCGGAAACACCGGCGTATCGGACGACCCGCTGGGCTTCACTTTTATCCGTGATAAACAGAAGCTGGCTGCCGACCTGGTGGAGTTCCGCATGATGCTCGAGCCCCGCGTTGCCGCGCTGGCCGCGCTGCGCGCTACCCCCGCGCAGGCGGACGAGCTGGCCGCGCTGGCGCGGGCCGTCGAGCAGCGGTATGCTGCCGGCGCGCGGCACACGCAGGAGGACGCCGCGTTCCATGCCAAGCTCGGCGAGCTGAGCGGCAATGTGGTGATTCCGAATCTGGAGCCGATCATCCTGGGGGCGATCGATCTGTTCATCGACCTGACGGATGCACGCCTGAAGGAAGAAACGATCAGCTCGCATCGTGCGATCGTGGAGGCTGTCCGTGCAAATGACCCGATTGCCGCGGAGGATGCAATGACGCTGCATCTGGTCTATAACCGGAACCGCCTGCGCGAGCTGCTGGCACGGGATGGGCAAACAGGGGATACAGAAGAGCGGCGGTAAGTCTTTACCGCCGCTTTTTGGCTGTTTTGGGTGTGGTTATAGAGGTTCCGCATGCGTGCTGAAGCATGTCCGGAGCAGGGCGGCGCAGCCGGCTGTGATATCCTGCCAGGTCTGCTCAAAATCGCGGGTGTACCAGGGATCGGCAACATCGCGGGGCTGGGCGGTGAAATCAAGCAGCAGGCGCAGTTTATGGTCAGGATCGCCGCCGCAGATGCGCCGCATCGCCGCGAGGTTGCGGCGGTCCATGCCGATCAGAAGGTCGTAGGTCTGGTAGTCCGCGGCCTGCAGCAGACGGGCGGTTTTTCCGTCACACCGTATCCCGTGCTCGGCCAGCTTGCGGCGCGCTGGCGGGTAGACGGGATTGCCGAGCTCCTCCGCGCTCACAGCGGCGGAAGCGACCTGCGCGCAGCCGGATAAGTCGGCGCGCTGCAGCAGGTCCTTCATCACGAACTCGGCCATGGGGCTGCGGCAGATATTTCCATGGCACACAAAAAGTATTTTTATCATCTTTTTATAACTCCTCATAAGTCCTGTATTTCTTCTCATATGCTTGATATTACAGGATTTTTCACACTTTTTGTGCAGCCTGAGCTTCCACCTGTTTTGAAGATATCTTCTCGAATCTTCTCAGGATTTCTCATGTTTTTTCCTGCAATATTGGTAAAGGCGTTGGTAAAGAAAGTCGCTTTACCAACGGGCAATTTTAAGCGTTCGCCACACGCAGCAGTTCATCTTTGGCGTCATCAAACTTCACATGGGTGTAAGTATTCAGCGTTACACTGATGTCTGCGTGGCCCATGATGTACTACAATGTCTTGGGGTTCATCCCGGATTTTGCCATATTGGAACAGAAGGTGTGCCTGCACACATGAGGCGTTACTTTCGGCATCTGGATGCGGTAAATCTTGTTATACTTCTGGACAATATGCTCCATGTACTTCTCCCAATGAAGCGCTACCATGGGCATATCGTTCTTGTCCAGAAACAGAAAACCAACGTACCCATCCACCATTGGCTCCGTTTTGGGGACCACACGGTTGGCGATGATCCGGCGAAAACAGGATGCTACCTCCTCGGTCATCGGAACATAGCGTATGCCGCTTTCTGTCTTGGGCTGCTGGATCACATACTCCATCTGTGATGTTCTCTGCAACTGATGATCTACCTTGATACGCATTTCCTCAAACTCAACATCCTGGATCGTAAGTCCACAGAATTCCGAGATACGAAGCCCTGTGTGAAAGAGAATATAGATCCCGTCGTAGTATCTGCTGAAATGCTTGTCCTCTTTGATGAACTTCAGAAGATCCCGTTCCTGTTTTCGGCTGATGGCTTCTCTCGTCACTGAGTCATTGACAACTACCGATGCCAGCTCAAAACCAAACGGATTCTTGCGGATCAGGTCATCATCCACCGCCATCTGGAATGCCGGTCTGAGAACGCCTCGAATCGAATGAATGGAGCTATACCCTCTGCCATCCACCTTCTGAAGCTTGATGAGCCATGCTTTGGCATCCGACAAGCGCACCTTGTCAATGCGCTGCCTGCCGAACGACTCTTTTTTCAAGATGTTGATCACCGTCTTGTAGCCTGCGACCGTATTATGGCGAACGCCGGTTTTCAGAGACACATACTTTTCCACCAGTTCCAAAACCGTGAGCTTTCCACTGTTGGTTACGATGTGATCGAACAGATCCGCTTCAATCTGCTTTTCCTTTTCTCTCAGGGAAGGCTCTCGCTTTTTTCCCTTGGGCATAGGATCATTTTTATCCAGCCGCCAGCTGTACACATTTTGCTCTTTGCCATCCTCGTCGAGATAGCGGAACCGATACCTCCCATCCTTGCGCTGATACTCGCCTTCTCGCAAAATCCGATTGCGATTGTCTCGTCTTTTTTCACTCATTGAAATCTCTCCTCTAAAAGAAAGGAGAGCCAGACTTGCACTCTTATCATAGCACAAGTTTGGCTCTCCGTATAGCTTTGCCATGAAAGAATGGCGATCTGCCATCAACTTTTTGAAAGGTTATTATACAGCAGTGGCCTGATCCAGATACCTTTCAAATTTCTCCCGTTTGATCAAAGCACGGTTTCCATTCATCACATAAAAATCCTCGTTGGGATGCTCATCAATCAGCATCCGCAGCTTTCCCTCTCCGATATGATAATATCCGGCGGCTTCCTCAATGGTCAGGGTATAGCGCCGCCAGACCGGAATATCCAAACACTTCTTACTGCAAGTCATTGTCTTTTCATTTCCCATAGGCTACCTCCATAGATCAGAAAAGCCAGACAAAGGACATCGGCAACGAAGCCCAGCAACAACCCCCGAAATACCTGCAACCTATCGTCTGACCATCGTTTCTTACTTTTCAAATTTTCTTGTGAAATCTCGTTGCTTTCGTTGTCAGAGAGCCAATACTCCTCAAAAATTCTTGCTTTATGAGCATTTATCGTATCCATACCCCCATTTTTGTGACAACAAAGTCAGCAACCAGCCGACAACCAACTGGGCAACATGCCCTGTAAATCAGGCAATCCACTCCTTTGGCAGCTCCAGCTGACGGACTTCTTCCTTGCTCAGTTCTACAAATCCATCTTCGTTGTCGGGCAGTTCGTTGCCGGAAATCTCCCTTTCCCAGCCACGCTGCCGCCCATATCCAGCAAACATCCGTGGGTTAGAGAAAGACTTCCAGCCGGTCACCACTGTGTTCATGATCTCATTGATGTTGTGCAGCTGCCAACGCTTCGGCTCCTCAAAAGCGTGTCCCAACGCTTCCTTGAACAGCTGCTTGGAGCAGACTACATTACCGGTATAGTGTTCCAGGAACCCCTGAATCTGCCCAGCCTCGGTGTCCTCCGGCATGAAGTCCTTCTGAACCTCCACCAGCTGCTTTTGAATCTCCTTTGAAAACTTCATGGAATACTCGCCGCTGCGGTAAATGGTCATAGCCTCCGCCCATACCTGCAACAGATATTTCCTGGAAGCAGCTTCGTCCTCCAGAATGTGAACCTCCGCTTTCTCAGGGTAAATCATCACCGGCAGGAACCGGCGGTTTCCAGCCCGGTCAAGGGGTAGGAAATCCAGCGTGTTGGAGGAACCGCCGAACACACACTGCCTCAGCCGGTCTTTGGGCTGGGATTCATAGGGCGTTCGGTAGGTTTCCTTTTGACGGCTGATAAAGGAGCGGATCTCCTCGATGCTCTTGGCGTTACTGGTGGCCAGCATCTCCGACATCTCGATGATCCAGTGTCCTTGCAGCTTGGCAAACACCTTGTCATCGTCCAGCTTTTTCAGGTCGTCGGAAAACCACTCATCCTGTATAGCCAGAAAGCGAAAGAAAGTGGACTTTCCCGCTCCCTGACCGCCCACCAGACAGAGCAGCTCCTCATACTTGGAGCCTGGATGGAAGACCCGGCGGATAGCTCCCAGCAGGAAGTGCTTGAGCATTTCTTCCACATAGTCGCTCTCGTCTGCCCCCAAAAAGTGATGCAGGCAGGAGCGTATCCGGGGCTTTCCGTCCCACACCAGACTGTTCAGCACATCCTGAATGGGGTGATAGCAGTTTTCGTTTGCCACGATGGAGAGCGCCGCCATCAGCTTCTTTTCACTGGTCAGGCCATAGTTCTGCTCAAAGTAAAGGAGCAGATATTTGACATCGGTATCGGTCAAGGCGCTGGTGTTTCTGCGCCAGCCCAAATCCCGCACAATATCCACACAGTCGGTCAGCAGATTTAGCCGGATTGCGCCCCGTAAAAGCGGATCTTGGCAAAACACCGTGCGGCAATTTCCAATGGTATTGGCCGGTTGTCCTTTTTCTGTCGTGGAAAGGCTTTCCCGCACTTCATCAATAGTCAATTCCATGCTTTCGGCCTGCTGGGTTGCAGGCACTAAACTCTGCGATTCGCTGTTCAATGTTTCTCACCTCCTCAAGGGAAAAGCATCTGATTTGTTCGCAAAATCAGATGCCTTAAAGCTCCATATCCTGTTTTTCCCGCTGCTTTTTCCGGTTGTATTCTCTCTGTTTGCTATCCTGCTTGGCTTTTTTCAGGAAAGCAAGAATGGATTCCTTGGCCTTTTCCTGAATCTGCTGTTTACCAGCCTGTTTAACCTCCGGCTGCATCAGCTTCTTCTGGATTTTTGTCAGGGCAGACTGCATGGCATTTTTAATTTTGGAGATCACCCCATCCAGCCGGGTGGCGGCATACTCACGCTCTTTTTGCGGAGCTTTCCGTTCTGGCGAGAGTAACCAGGTTTTCGTTTCTTCCACCAACCGGATGTCCTCCTTATGGGTTTCCAGCCGGACAGTATCGGTGACAACCTCCACCGCCTTGTCATAGGCAATATCCGAAACTTCCTCCACCAGTGTTTCCGCATCCTCGATTTTCAGGGTCAGCTCCTCCAGCTTCTGTTTCTGGGCGGCCAACTGCTCCTTTTGCTTCATCAGGATATAATCCTGTTTCTCCAGATACGTCCGCCCACCATAGGACGGCTCCTGCTCCAAATGCACCCCATGTTTGCGGCTGATGTCAAAGAGCAGCGTGCGGCATACTGCATCAAAGGTTTGTTTTCGATTGTTGTGTTTGCCCTTGGGCTTACTCGGATCAGGCAATTCAAAGCCCAGTTCCTCCAGCGCCTTTTCCTGCTGGGGGCACAACTCCCCATACCGGTTTTTGCAGTCAAACACATGGCGCTCGTGGATGTGAGGCGTACCCTCATCCAGATGCAGCGCCCAGTCCAGAATGTGGATATGGGAACCAAAGCGCTGTTCAAACTCCTCATAAAATTCGCTGACAATGAGTGCCAGAGTACCCGGTGGAACGGATTCTTCCATGGTGCCAATCTGGTAGATACTTTCCTCTGGACAGGTCTTGTTGTTTTTCAAAAGATCTTCCACCGTGCGGTTGCGCTCGGTGTGCCGGGTTTTCTCGTTCCGGGCGTTCTGGGCATCCACATGGTCGGAATAATGCTCGTAGTAATACATCCGCTCAATTTCTTCAAAGCTGAAATCCGGCTGTTCCGGATTTTCCCGAAGTCCCGGGGTAGTGAATCCACGGTAGCAGTCCCAGTACGCATTTTTCTTGGCTCGCTGGGCATCAATGTGTTCACTGTTTTCCACATCAAACCGGCGGTCATTGTGCCGGGGATTATATGTGCCATGCTTGCCGGAGCGTCCGTTATGCCGTGTCAGTTTCAATTTCCATCCCTCCATTCTCCGTTGATTTTTCCCGAAGGAAAGCAGCGGCGAAGCCGCCAAACCTGCGGATTTCTGCGTCAGGTAATACCCAGTACGAATTGACGCAAAGCATCAACTCTCCCTGGGCAAGGCGTTTCACCCTTGACCCGATGGGACGGCTGCCCTCAACCCGCCAATGGGCCTTGCCCCTTGACCCCAACAGGGCGCTGCCGCCCCTGCACCCAGGCACAAAGGGCTTGCCGCCCTCTGTACTCCTGCCCGGAGAAGCTGACTTTCATCGCTTGTGCGGTTTCTGTCAGCTCCTCCGGCTCTGAATGCTCCTTTTGTCGCATTTCCCGGCAGGGAGGGATACCGGGGTGTCCCTGTACCAATTCACTGTAAAATACCGGGTGCAGACCTGCCATTTTCCTGTGAATTGACCCGGTTTCAGGCGCTCTTCTTGTCCGTCCGCAAGGCCTGAAATCCGTGCTGTTTGGCGTACTCTCTGGCAGCAACCAGCCGTTCCTCACTGTACGGCGGTACCAGACGGATGGACAGGCGGGACTTGTCCATCACATAGGTCACGCTGCCCTCAGTGCTGCTGCGCTCCAACCGGCACAACTGAGGATACTTGCGGCTGAACTCGGCCAGCCTGCGCTTCAGATCGGCGTTGAAGGTGTAAATACTGGCGGTGTTCTCCGCCTCGTTCCAGTTGATGATGGTTTCTTTCTCATACTTAGACAGCTTCGTCATACAGATTCTCCTCATAGTCGGTGTTTTCCTTTACTAAACGCAGACGGCGCTTGGCGCTGTAATACTCGTCCATCTCCGCACGGAGCTGATGATAAAAGCCGGTGTACCAGCTTTCTGCCATCTTTGTTTCCATCTTCCGGGCCAGTTCCAGCATCCGGTGCTTGGCCTGCGGGTCAACGGTCAGGGCGGTCAGCCATTTCAGCCGTGTCACCGTGTTGTGGTGATTGGGACAGGCAAAGGCATACAACACTTTCTTTTCCTTCATACTTAACTTCATAAAATCAACCTCCTAAAAAGAATGATGTTTTTTGTGTTAGTTGCCGGGCTATTCTGGTGTCGTTCCTCTGCCGAATCTCACAGCAGCGTATCGTTCCCGTTGGTACGCTCGTTCCGGTCAGATGCCGGAAGTCTTGGCGCTACATCCCCAGGGAGCATATCCCACGCAGACCGGTCATTCAATTTTTAAGGTTCTGTGTCTCCTGACAAAACTCATTTTACCGAAAAAACAGGCCCTCTCCCGTATGTCCAAAACGATGGAAAACGGCTTGAAATCAGCATATTTCCACGCTTATGGAATCATGGTATAATGGTTGAAAACGGCAGGATTTTCCTAATGAGAGGGGGAATTTGGATGCATACAAAGCTGTCGATCCCGGAGCGGTTAAAAGACTTGCGGGTGGTGGATAGGCACCTGACGCTGGAGCAGCTGGCCGAGCAGACTGGGCTTTCCAAATCTGCTCTCAGCAAATATGAGAGTGACGATTATAAGGACATCAGCCCCTTTGCCATCGCTACACTGGCGGAATTTTATGGGGTGTCCACCGATTACCTGATGGGGTTATCGGAAAATAAAAATCACCCAAATACAGAGCTTCAGGCCCTGCATTTGAGTGATGATATGGTTACATTATTGAGCAGCGGAAAAATCAACAACCGGCTGCTGTGTGAGATTGCCACATACGGAAACTTCCAGCGGCTGATGACGGATATTGAGATTTTCGTTGACCAGATCGCCGATATGCGGATTGCCCAGATGAATCTGGTGCTGGAGGCCACCCGGCAGGAAGTGATCCGCAGCCATGCGCCGGGGGAGAACGACCTTTATGTCCGCCCGCTGGAGCTTGGACAGGTGCAGGAGAGCGACTTTTTCAGCCACACAATTCATGATGATCTTGACAGTATCGTTCGTGATATTCGTCAGGTCCATGTCACTGACCGCACCACCGCCGATCCGCAGCCGACTTTTACAGAGGTCAAGGAAAAGTTTGACCGTGCTATGCAGTTGGGCAGTAATGAGGAACGGGTAATCCACGAGTTTTGCGACCAGATGCAGATTCCATTTGACAAGATTGCTTCCGAGGATTTCTCGGCGTTTATGAGGATACTGAGCTTGTCCAGGTTGCTGAAGAATCCCAACAATATGAGGGGAAAGGCTCGGCCGCACGGACATAACAGCACCAAGAAAAGGAAGCGGCGATAAAATAAATACTCGTTATCCATGAAATTATATCAGTTTTCTTATTTCATGCAGGAAACTGTATTTTGGAAAATTTCGCAAGTTAAATTTAGCTGGAAATCCTCGACAAAAGGCCCCTTGTTGGGTGATGAGCGGATTACTCATCCCTCGTATAATTTCTTGGTGACACTAAAAAAGAGGCTGCCGCATTTATGATTTGTTAATCATGATGCGACAGCCATTTTATGCACTTTCCTGTGCGTTCGCCCTGTGTCATTAAAGAGAAGATTAGCGTTTTGCTTCAATCTCCACAATATTTATGTCTACAATTTCTTTTAGTACCAAGTACGCATTTTTAAAAATAATCTGCCATTCTTCATCAAGTGGATCAATGATTTCGTGAAAAAGAGCATTACGCAAACGATAGACAAAATCCAGAAACCATAAAATGCTAGTTGTTTTCAGGATTTTATACAAGTTCTTATACCATCGTTCTTCGCTCGCCGTCATATCTCTAACAGGCTGCCATTCAACATCCCGGTGATATAAAAAGTAATTCAACGGGCGCTGTCGAACTATTTCATATGTATTCCTGTCAAGCTCCATCTCATCTTTTGATTTGGAGGACTCGTCTTTGGCATTAAGAGAAAATATTGACCATATTGCAGAAATTGCCTGTTTTTCAAGATTGTGAATTTTTGTTATGACTCTTTTCCCGTATGTTGCTTTTTCATACATAGTTTTGAATGTCTCGACAATCTCATGAGTAACGCTATAGTTGATTTCCTTCAATAACCATGACAAATAGTCCTGCTCACTGACTCCTTGATTCTCTGCTATGTATTCAGGTGAGCGATTCAAAATATCGGAAATGTTCAATCGAAAATTCAGGTTTTCGTTATACTCTTCCCCGTAATACTTTCCGAAGAGTCGAACAAACCCGGTAATGATAAAGCTCCATTTCGTTCCACGATTTCTGTTCATCTTAAATCCGACTATAAGACATTCAGATTTATCTGGTGGGATCTGCTTGTATGTGAAATCGAAGTTCTCATTGATATTATAAAAGTCCCATAGATAGTATTCTGGATATTTCTCAAGAATAACATTACGACCTTCTTGATATACTTTTTCAATTGATGCCATAATGTTTTCGTCAATGATCAGCTTTTTATAGCCAGTTGTTTTGTAAAACTTTTTGTAGGCATCCAGATACTTTTTATCGCCACGCCGGTTATATGCTTCTGGAAACATCGTTCTCAAGGTTGAGATATATGCGAACCAAGTTTTAATAAAAAGAGAAACAAAATCTGCCTCAGTGACCGTTTTCCAGTTTTTGTATGTCTTGTCTGGCATTGTAGTCACGCCTCCACATTGGAAATCTTACTATTTAACCATGCCAATGCAGAATCTTCTCCTTGCTCAATTGCCATCTCTACAGCTTGCTTTGCATATTCAAGGAATTGATTGGAGTAACGGCGGAGAGCAAAAGATTCTTGAATTTTTTTAGCAATTTTTTTTTGAATTTCCATATCCAGAACAGGAATAGGTATCTTGGCAATATCCTCGTCATAGATATTGATGATACCGGTGCTACCAACAACATATCGATAGATAAGTTCCTGGCCGATTGTAGACTGAAGGAAGATACACAGAACTTCAGGAAGAACACGTGCATTTTGTTTGGCTCTATATATCCTAAGAGTGGAATCAGTCACAAATCGCTCCTCTCCATCACAGGAGAATAGACTAACCTTTCCAAGAGAGCCAACGCCCATTGAAGCAAAAATCACATCTTTGTTGGAAATAAATGTGCTTTTGTTCTGAGCGCATACTTCATTTGTAAAATAGCTCTCAACGCCTTCGGTGTTTACACCGGAATTTGTAAGTTGTTTTGTTTTTATTACGCCGACATCACTGACTCCCTCCGCATAATTTGTTCCAGAATTTTTAAACACGTCGAATTCAGCAGGAATTCGTGTGGTTTCAAAACGCGAAAGTATCTTAAGATAAGAATCATACTTCGGCTGATAGTATTCTGCATCCAAACGTCCCGATGTTATAAAGGATTTCGATAAATATTTAGTTGTATATGAGCTAACTGATATTGTCTCTACACAAATATTTAGTTCGTCCATCAAGATCTGTTTTGCTTCAGAATACAGCACTTGCGCTTGACGGTTAAGATTTTCTAGAACCGTAAAGTGCTTTTCTATCTCGCTCTTAAACGAATCAGAATAATTGTAAACTAACAAATCTCTGATAAGAGTAATTGTAAGATGAGGCTGAGCGGTCATAGAACTTGATCTAACCATTTGCTTATATGCAAAGTTGCTAGAAAAAAACAAGTATAATACGACATAATCCTTACGACTAAGGATAGAAGAGTTGATGAAGATTAAATCTCGTGTCACATAACTTGGACAGGTAATCAATCCAGCTGTTCCGACTCGACCGCCCTTCGTTAAAACCACATCACCTGGATAACACATATGTAGCGTTTTAAATTCTTCTCCCATCTCCGGGATATTAACACAGGAATTGTAATCTATTTGTTTTTTAACATCAGCAACTCGAATAAAGGGAATGGCACCCGTGTTATAGTAGGGCTCAAGAGATG